>JAFGTJ010000560.1 GCA_016934195.1 Anaerolineae bacterium
CATTGTCGATCTGGCCGACCAGTACGGAATCCGCATCCAGGCGCGGTTGAGCGCGCCGCCCCGCTGGAGTCAGCCGGAAGGCACGACCAACGCCTACACGCCGCCCGCCGATTTTCAGGATTTTGTGGATTACGCGGCGGCGGTCGCGGACCGTTACCGGGGCCGGATTTTCCATTATCAGGTGTGGAACGAGCCGAATTTGTATCCCGAATGGGGCGACCAGACCGTCAACGCGGAAGCCTACACCGATCTGCTGTGCCGCACCTATGCCGCGCTGAAGGCCATCGACCCGGAGATCGTGGTATTGACCGGCGCGTTAGGGCCGACCGTCGATCTGAGCGGGCGCAACGCCTACGATCTGCTGTACTTGCAGCGGATGTATCAGGCCGGGGCGGGCGACTGCTTCGACGTGTTGAGCGTGCAGGGTTACGGGCTGTGGAGCGGTCCAACGGATCGGCGGTTGCGGCAGGTGACGATCAACTACCAGCGCCACCTGTGGATACGCGACATGATGATCGCCAACGGCGACGCGGACAAGGCGATCTGGATCAGCGAGGCGGGCTGGAATCCGGTCCCCAACGATCCGGCGATAACCAACCTGGACCGTTACGGGCGCGTGACGATGGACGAAGCCGCCGAATGGGCACCGCTGGCCTACCAGCGCGCGATCAAGGAATGGCCCTGGATCGGCGTGGTCAACTGGTGGTACTTCAAGCCCGCCGACGAGCGCGAGATCAACCAGAGCCAGTATTATTTCCGCCTGCTGGAACCGGATTTCACGCCGACGCCGGTTTTTGACGCGCTGCGAGAATACATCACGGACCCCGATCCCAAAATACTCGGCGCGGGACGGCACGGAGTCCAGGCGCGCGGCGTCACGACGGAAATCGACAGCGAGGGCCGCGAAACGCGCGTCTCCCGGTTTGACGGCACGGACGCCTATTTGTGCCCCGCCGGATCGCCCGACACCGTGACGGCATTCTACACCCTGGACGATGACCGTTCCCAGACGTTGGTATTTCCCGCCGGATCAGGGGCATGTGTGCGGCTGTGCGAAGCCCTGGGACCGGGCATACACACGGTCACACTCGCGGCGGACGATTGGTCCGCGCTGGACAGCCTGGTCGTGATCGACCACACCACGCGCCGCCGTCTGCCCTGGATTCTGACGGGTATGATCGCGGGAATCGGGGCGCTGGTGGTCCTGGGCCGCGCGGTGTGGGTACGGTTGGGTTGGGAATAAAACGTTAAAGTGTGCTTGAATTAGCTTCACCCCTAAATCCCCTCTCCCCTGCGCTTCGCTGGCGGAGAGGGGACTTCACCACATACTGACTCCCCCTCTCCACGTTGTGGAAAGGGGGTCGGGGGGTGAGGCTAACCGTACAATACCCGGAGCCGGAAAATTGACACGTTCATTCCTCAAAACATATGCCCTGACACTCGTGCTGCTGCTAAGCGTGTCGGCGGGACTGCTCGCGCCGCTGGCCCCGTTACCCGTGACCCTGACTCCGGCCCGCGCCCAGGAAGACGGCGACGGCGTGCCGCTGCCGGTGGCGGGACTGGGCGCGCATCCCCGCCTGTTGGTCACGTCGGCCTACGTGCAGGAAACGCTCAAGCCGCGCGCATTGGCCGAATCGCCCGGTTGGGCCGCGCTGCTGGCCTACGTGGATTCCGGGGGACCGGAAGAGGACGCCGATTGGATTCCCGGCTCGGCGCTGCGGTCGCTGGCGGTGGCCTGGATGGTGACGGACGAACTCGACTACGCGCAGCGTGCCCGCGTCCTGATGGTGGACCTTGTGAACCGGGTGGAAAACGATCCGGGCATGACCGGCGCGGGCGGACTGGACGGCGGGTTTATGGAAAACGTCGCGGCGCTGGCGATAGCCTACGACTGGCTGTACCACGCCCTGACCACCGATGACCGCGCCGCGCTGCGTGATACGCTGTGGCGGGCGTCCAAGCGGCTGCGCAACCCCGCCGCCGATACCGACAGCGTAATCTGGCTGGATGGGCAGATCGCCGCCTTCGGGAATTACGACCCGCGCTGGTTGTGGGCGCTGACGGCGACCGCGCTCGCGCTGTGGGGCGATCATGACGAGGCAGGCACGCTGGTAGAATTCTGCCGCGTGACCCTGACCGATACCGTGATCCCGGCGCTGGACCTGCAAGACGGTGGCGCGTGGGCCGAAGGGCCGGTCTATGGATTCATCGCCCTCTGGCCGAAGGTGCAGACCGCGCTGGTCTGGTGGACGGCAACCAGCGAAAACTATTTCGATGATACGCGCTGGTGGTACGACCGGCTGGCCTACGATCTGTTCCTGTATCACCCGGCCCAAACGCTGACCCACAACGAGGACTGGGGCGATCCGATGCACAGCTACCCGTCGATCATCGGGGATTCGGAGCGCTATCACCCCGCCGTGTTTTACGGGCGGGCGCAGGATGTGCTGCTGCGGACGGTCTTCGCGGGTTTTGATCATGCCGAGTGGATGGACTGGTTCCTGAGCCAGCCGCCGGACTTCATGCCGTCCTGGTTGGCGGTCGAGGAATTCCTGTGGCGCGATCCGGCCAATCCCGGCACGCCGCCGCCGGACCGCACCTGGACCGCGCCGTACCTGGGACACGTCTTCATGCGCTCCAACTGG
>JAFGTJ010000137.1 GCA_016934195.1 Anaerolineae bacterium
ACCATACGCCAACCCTTAAACCAGATGGGGCGTGAAGCAGCCAGACTGCTTCTCGAATATCTTGGGAATTCAGCCCTGGAAAACCGGCAAGTCACGTTAGCCACCCAACTGCTCGTCCGCGATTCGTGTTCGTCGCCCAATCAATCGGCGTAATAAAGACCCGTTTTGAAAGGAGGCACGCACCAGCCGAAACACGCGGCCAATAACTTAACGTAACCATATAAATTAACCAATAAGAGGAGGTTCGTTTTGAATACACGGAAACTTTTGATTAGCTTGCTGCTTATTGTCGCACTGCTGCCAAGCGCCGGGTTGACTGGCGCACAAGAGACGTCATTCTCCTTACGTGGTTTTGCGTCCAGAAATGGCATCTACATGGGAGCGGCTGCCTGGACTTATCACCTGGATGACCCCGCACTGGCCGAAATCCTGGCCCGTGAATTCAACATGCTCACGCCAGAACATGAAGCCAAGTGGTGTATGGTTTCAACCGGGCCGGGCGAATATGATTTTAGCCGGGTAGACCGGTTGGTCAAGTTTGCCGAAGAAAACAACATGGTAATTCACGGTCACACGCTGGTCTGGCACTCCTGCTCGCCCGATTGGGTGGAAAACGCTGAGTGGAGTCGTGACGAGGCCATCGAAGTTCTGCGCGAACATATCACGACGGTTGTAGAGCGTTACAAGGGCCGCGTCATGTACTGGGATGTGGTTAACGAAGCGTTCGACGGTGGCGATATGCGTGACACGGCCTGGCTGCGCATGATCGGTGAAGACTACGTGGAACTGGCCTTCCAGTTCGCCCACGAAGCGGATCCTGACGCGCTGCTGCTCTACAATGACTACGGCAACGAGAGTATGGGCGAAAAGTCGGACGCGGTGTACGACATGGCGCAAGATTTCCTGGCGCGTGGCGTTCCGATTCATGGGATCGGGATGCAAGGCCACTTCACGTTGGGCAGCATCAACTATGGCTCCATTGCCAGCAACATGCAGCGTCTGGGTGAATTGGGACTGGAAGTACAATTCACCGAAGTCGATGTCAAATATCTCGGTGAAGCAGACAATGAGATCATGACGGAGCAGGCCCGCACCTACTACAAGTTGATGGAACTCTGCCTGGATGCCGAAACCTGCTCGGCGTTTATCGTCTGGGGTGTCGCGGATAAATATACGTGGCTGCGCAATGTGTCGTTCTTCGATAACCCGACGGTTGATCCGCTGCTGTTCGGTGACGACTACAAGCCCAAACTGGCTTACTACGTGCTGATCTCCCTGTTGGCGGAACGCGCCGGAGCTACCCCGCTCTACGATGCCGATAAAATAGCCTCCATTCTGGGCGAACCGGATGCAGGCATGGAGTCTGATCTGCCAACGCCAACCAAGAGCGATCCGAATCAGCTTGCGCCGGACAGCGTGCCCGGTGTGGCTGTCTATGCGCCAATGGGTGTGAGTATTACCCTGGACGGCGACCTGTCCGACTGGGAAAATATCCCGCGTGTGCTGGTGAACACCGGCACAATGCCCGGTGATGGCGAAACGTATTTCGAGTTTGCTGTAGTCGTTGATGACACCAACCTGTACTACATGGCGAACGTCACCGATCCCAATGTGATCTACGGCGAACACGATCCCGGTACATGGTACGAAACCGACTCGGTAGAGTTCTACCTCAATACGACCGGCGACCTGGAAGCCTCATCCTACGTGCCGGGGATCGTTCAGGTCGGGATACTGGCCGAAAACGCCATTTCGCCAGACGCCCCACTAGTGGGCGGCGGCAACAGCGGCGATGCCCAGGTCAGCATTGCGACGGTGGAAACGGATACCGGCTATGTGATCGAAGCGTCGGTCCCGCTCGTGAACGATGTGTGGGAAATCGTGCCGGAACATCTGGGCGTGCTGGGCTTCCAGACGCACCTGAACGGCTCGTCCTCGAACTCCCGCGACACCAAACTGATCTGGTCGGCAGCGGATACTCAGGACCAGTCCTGGAACAATCCGAGCCTGTTTGGTCAACTGGTGTTCTGGGATACCACCCAATAAACGATACTGTTGGCGAACGAATTGGCCCCTATCCCCCAAACCCCCTTTCCCCATCAAAGATGGAGAAAGGGGGCTTAACGGCACACGGACAAGTCCCCCTCTCCATAGCGCAGCGTCTCGGATGGAGAGGGGGATTTAGGGGGTGAGGCCATTTTTCGATCATCCCGCGCACAATTCGCCAACAGTTGCCATGAATCAGGTTTCACCACAAAGAAACCGAAATCCGGCTATTTCGGGAGTAGCATCATAAACGAGTCTGATCCATAAAGATAGCGGGAAGCGGGTGAGCAATACATAACGCTCACCCCACTTCCCTCTGAGGAAGCGAAACGGCGGCTATCGGGCAAAATTGCCCGCATCAGCCACGCGCCTACAGTTCTAATGTAAGCACATCCCCAACCACCTCAACCTGTTTCACCAGGACACCATCGCCAAATCCCGGCTGGCAGCCGCCTACCGCGATCTCAAATAATCCCGGCTCGATCACGCGCTGCCCGGAGTCAGTCACCAGCGAGAACTGTTCAGGTTTCAGAGTGAAATGTACCGTTTGCGCCGCGCCGGGTGGCAGGTGAATACGGTCAAATCCGGCCAATTGGCGCAGCGGCACGAGCGCTGAGGACTCAAGATCGCGCACATACACCTGCACAACTTCATCTCCGGCCCTTTCGCCAGTATTTTTGACCGTGACGGAGATAACAACGGATTCGCCCGCCTGGGGCTGTTGCGGCGTGATCTGCAAATCGCTGTAGGCAAACTGGGTGTAACTCAAGCCATGTCCGAACGCATAGAGCGGCTCATCCGTGAAATAACGGTACGTGCGCCCCTTCGCCATATCGTAATCGGTGAACGGGGGCAGTTGTTTCACCGATTTGTAAAACGTGACCGGCAGCCGCCCGGCAGGGTTATAGTCACCAAACAATACCTCGGCCAGCGCCGTACCGCCCGCCTGCCCCGGATACCACGCTTCGATGATCGCGGGTAAATTTTGCTCGGCCCAATTGATCGAAACCGCGCTGCCGTTCATCAGCACCAATACGACCGGTTTGCCCACGCCGTAGACCGTCTTGAGCAGTTCTTCCTGCACTCCCGGCAGATCAAGCCCCTGGCGGTCCCCCTGGGTGCTCATGCCTGGTTCAACACCTTCCTGCTGGCCTTCTTCACCTTCAAGCGCCTGAGACAGGCCCATCACCATTACCACCACGTCCGCCCGGCGCGCGATCTCAATGGCGGAGGCAAATTGTTCGTTGTATTCGCGCCCGGCGTCGTCGTGAATCTTGCGGGTGATGTGGCAGCCCTTGACGTACAAAACGTCCATATCCGGCTCAACCTTCTTGCGAATACCGGCCAGCGGCGTGACCGGCTGCGCGGGGATGCCGTTGTAGTTCCCCAATAACACTTCGACCGAATCCGCGTTGGGACCGATCACGGCGATGGTCTTGATCTGCGCCTGATCGAGGGGCAGTATCCCGTCATTTTTGAGCAGGATTAACGATTCGCGTGCGGTGCGCAGCGCCAGATCGCGGTGTTGGGGACTGTCGGTAATTTCATACGGCATTTGCGCATAAGGCACGATCTCCGGCGGATCAAACATACCGAGTTTGAACCGCGCCAGGAATAAGCGCTTTACGGCCTGATCGATTGTCGCTTCATCGATCAAACCCTGTTCCACTGCACCCACCAGCATCTCGTACACCGCGCCGCAGTTCAATTCGCAGCCCGCTTTGAGGGCGCGCGCGGCGGCTTCTTCGCCGGTTTTGACGACCTGATGATGCGCGAAAATATCCAGGATCGCGCCGCAGTCGGACACGACAAAGCCATCGAAGCCCCACTCATCGCGCAAAATCTCTTGCAGCAGCAGATCGCTGGACGAGCACGGCTCACCCCGAAAACGCTGGTACGCACTCATGATCGAATACGCGCGGCTTTCCTGCACTGTTGCCTTAAATGCGGGCAGATATGTTTCGCGCAGATCGCGTTCACTCACATCAATATCAAAATGGTGGCGATCATGTTCGGGACCGCTGTGGACGGCATAGTGTTTGGGTGTAGCGACCGTCTTCAGGTACTTCGGGTCGTCGCCCTGCAAGCCCTTAACAAACACCACACCAAGCCGGGATGTCAGGTAAGGACATTCGCCATAGGTTTCCTGGCCGCGCCCCCAACGCGGATCGCGGAA
>JAFGTJ010000561.1 GCA_016934195.1 Anaerolineae bacterium
CGTGGCGCTCCCGTTGTAGGGAGGCACCCGCGTATGTCTCCGGGCGTCAGCAGCGGCGGGACACATGGGTCCCGCCCTACGGATTGTGCGGGGGGAGAAGCACCCCGGCGAGCCAATTCCCCCTCTCCAACCTGGTTGGGGAGGGGGTTAGGGGGAGGGGTAAACCGGCGAATTGTTCCTATCCATCCCGCGTAATCTCTTAAGTTGACGCATATTGGGCGCAGCAAGCAGCGCCCCTACTGTTCCGTCAGATGCAGATGGGCGACGGATCGAGTGCTCGTCAGGCGCGGTGGTGCAAATACGTGAGCACCGGGTTGGCGGCGGTCAATCCCAGACCGCACGCGCAGGTCGATTTGATGGTCCGCCCCAGGGTTTCCAGCCTGTCCAGATGGGCAGACGATCCACTGCCGCCCGTGATCGTGCCAAGCAAACGGTAAATTTGCTGTGTTCCCAGGCGGCAGGGTACACACTTTCCGCATGTCTCATGGACGAAGAAATGCGCCAGCCCTTCCAATACCTGCCATAGATCGACCGACTGGTTGAAAACCATGATCACGCCGGACCCGATAGGCACATCCAACGGTTTAAGGTCCTCATGAGTCAGCGGTGTGTCCAGGTGTTCGGGAAACAGGAATCCGCCCGCCGCCCCGCCCATCAATATCGCTTGCGGCTCGCCCTGGAAGCCGCCGCCGAATCGCTCGATCAGGTCGCGGACGGTCAGGCCAAACGGCGCTTCGACCACGCCGGGCTTGTTCACATGCCCGCTCAGGCAGAACAGCTTGAGTCCGACCGATTCCGCCGTGCCCCACTGCCGGAACCACGCGCCGCCGTGCCGCACCAGACCCGGCACGACCGCCAGCGTCTCGACGTTATTGATCGCGGTCGGTTGGCCGAACAATCCGGCCTGCGTGGGATACGGCGGCTTGCTGCGGGGATGGCCGCGCTTGCCTTCTATCGCTTCGAACTGCGCGGTTTCCTCGCCACAGATGTAGGCCCCGGCGTTATGGCGAATTTCGATATCAAAATCATACGCGCTGCCCAGGATATGATCGCCCAATAAGTGCGCCTCGTGCAGTTCATCCAAGGCCCGCTCAACGACTGCCGTCGCTTCCGGGTATTCGCCCCGGATGAAAATATAGCCGGTATGCGCGCCGGTCGCGTAGGCGCTGAGGATCAACCCTTCAATCACGCGGAACGGATTCCCCTCCATCAACGCGCGGTCCTTAAAGGTGCCCGGCTCCGACTCGTCGAAATTGCACACCACATACTTAGGCTCACTCGTGGCGCGGCGCGCAAATTCCCACTTGGAGCCGGTCGGGAAACCCGCCCCGCCGCGTCCCGCCAGCCGGGAGTCCTTCACGACCGCGATCACGTCTTCCGGCGTCATGGTATGCAGCGCTTTTTCCAGCGCGGTAAAGGCTCCATTGGCCCGGTGAGCCGCCAGATCGGTCGGGGCCAGCGTGCCGATGGGTCCGGTCAGGATGCGCGGATCGCCGCTGACCTGCAAGCGGGAGGGGGACGCTTCCCCGCGCAGCATGGCGGGCACGTCCTGAAGAGTAATGTTCACCTGGGCCTTGTGGTTGACCAGCGCGGCGGGGGCCTGATCGCACAATCCCAGGCAGGACACCGCCTCGACGGTGGTCTGGCCGCCGCTGCGCGCGCCGAGCGTGCGGGCCGCTTCCAGCACATCTCCGGCCCCGGCAGCAGCGCACGCCGGTCCGGTACAGACCCGGCAGTGCGTCTCGCCCACCACTTCCAGCGTGAACATATCGTAAAAGGTCGCCACCCCATAGACCTTGCTTAACGGCATGTGGAGCTTGCCCGCCACATGGGTCAGCACATCCTGAGACAGATACCCAAATGCTTCCTGCGCCGTGATCAGCACTTCAATCAGCCCGTGCTGCTGGTAGTTAAAGCGCTGCATGGTGTCTTCTACGGCGGCCAATCGCTCGTCGGCAGGGAGTATCGCCATCGTAAATCCTCTCACTCAGTTAAATTCATAAATCAAGAAATTATTTAAGTATTGGCCTCACTCTACACTAGCGCGGCGAACAGGGTTAGTGAGGAACCTCACGAACGCTATCGAGCTTTGGCATAATGGCTTATGCAGGGGGTCTATAGCCAATGTGCATTCTATCACATAGGGGAGGGTTTACGGGGCGCACAATCACAAAACGGCCTCACCCCCTAAATCCCCCTCTCCATCTGAGACGTTTACCCTCGCTGGCGCTCGGCCAAACTATGGAGAGGGGGACTTGCCGCGCCGCCATGTCTCCCCTCTCCATTCAAAATGGAGAGGGGCCGGGGATGAGGCTACTCGTCCCAGAACGGCGCGCGCTTGTCCAGCGGCACGGTATCGTAGCCCGCGTCTTCGGACAATTCGACTCCGGTAGTATCTTCCGGCGCGGGGATTGGCTCATCCACCGGGATATCCGCGTCGGGCATTTCCAGCGTCACGGGCGCGGTGAGCGGCAGCGTCACGACCGCCGTTGTTCCAGATGCAGCCGTCCCGGTCCCGATCCGGCTGGCGAGCGCGATATCGCCGCCGTGCGCCTGGATCACGCGCCGCGCAATGTAGAGGCCCTGCCCGGTCCCCGGCTGGCGAACCGGCCTGCCGTCCCGGTCGTGGGGAGTGCCCCGGTAAAAGCGCGTGAAAGCGTTGGTCAGGTCGTCCGGCGCGATGCCGTAGCCCTGGTCCTGGACCACCACCTGCGCCGCGCCGGAATCGCCGGGACTCAAGCGCGTGCTGAGCGTGATCACCGTGCCGGGGGGCGAATACTTCAGCGCGTTATCGACCAGATTCCCGATAGCCCACCGCAAACGCCGGTCATCGCCCAGAATATGCCGCCCACGCGGGCCAAAACGCACGTCGAGCCGGATTTTGGCGATACGCGCCAACGGCTGCCACTCCGCCGCGATGTTCCACAACAGTTCGTTCAGCGGCAAAGCGCACTGTCCCGCTTGCAGATCACGCGGCTCGAAGGTGCTCAGGTCGCGCAGATCGGCGATCACACGCTGGATGGCGCGGGTATTGCGCGTGACCTCGCGGGCCAGTTCGCTCAGCGACTCGTAAGGGCCGGGGGCGCGGGCCTGGTCCGCCAGTTGGTCGATCAGCCGTTCGCGGGCCTGTTCGCGCTCCACGTCGGCGGTGATGTCGCGCAGCACGATCACAGTCCCGATGCGCTGTTTGGAGCGCGTCAGGATCGCGGCGGCCTGGGCCTGTAACATACGTTCGTCCAGCGGCACGCGGGTCGGATCGCCCAAGGCGTAAATGCCGGGAGCCAGCGCCGGGCCGAGCGTTTCCGTCACGACGGCGGTGAGTTCGTGCAGCCGCGCGGCGCGGAAGGTGCGCTGCCCGCCCAATAATTCGCGCGCCGCCCCGTTGATCATTAACACGCGCCCGTCGAGGTCCTGCACGACAATGCCGTCAGGAATGGACTCCACAACGGCGGCCAGATGCGCGGTATCGGCCCGCTGACGGCGCAGCGATTCCTGCAAGGCGTCTACCCGGCGCTGCTGGCGGTCCGCGAGACGGTCCAATGTAGCGCCCAGTTCCCCAACCTCGTCAGTGCCCGCCATGCCGGTCCGGGCGCGGGCATCCCCGGCGGCGAGCGCGTTGGCCGTCCGCGTGACCCGTTCCAGCCGCCCGGTGAAACGGCCCATCACCACAAACGTCACAACCGTGACCATTCCCACCAGCGCGGCGGCCATCAGGCTGATCACTTCGCGGCTGCGCGTGGTGGCGTACAGGGTATCGTCCAACTGGTACAGGACCACCACACCCAGCGGCGATCCATTCACCACCAGCGGTAAATAAGCGGCGTGATAGGTATCGCCGCCAATATCCAGGCTCGTGATCGGGACCTGTCCCGGCGTGCTGAGCGCCTGCGCGAACGTCTCCGGCCCGACCTGGATCGCCGCGCGGGTCGAATCGTCAAAGGGGAGCGTCGTCCGCAGAAATTCGCCGTCCGCGCCGAATACCGCGATCTCGACCGCATCCCCGCCGCGCAGGGCCTCGATCATGTGCTCCAATCGCTGCCCGGCCAACACCATGCCGACCAGTTCGCCGCCGCTCAGCACCGGTCCCGCCGTCAGCAGCGCGTGACCCTGCCCGGTGCGCGCGATCAGGGATCGGGAAATCGCCGGGGAAGTCGTCCCGCCCCCAGTCGCCGCCCCGTCTCCGGCGGCGGGACCGGGCTGCACCCATGCCGACAGGTCGGTCCCGGTGGCGACGGCGTAATCGACCGCGCCCTTAGCCGTGACGCTGCGCTGCAAGCCGAGAATTTCCCGCCCCGCCGGGTCCGTGACCAGCAGGTAATCGAGATCGGCGGCGGCGGCCAGCGGTTCCAGGATCGGATGAAGGGCCATACCATCCCCGGCGATCACGCCCTCCGCGACTCCCTGGGTATAGGCGATGCGGGTCACTTCGCGGCCCTGGTCGGCGGTGAGCGTCATCATCCGGTCGGCGGTGGCGCGGCTGGTCCGCAGCAAACGGTCGATCTCGGAGTCGTGCGATTGGCGGGCCACCGCGTCAATGATCAGGTAGGCGGCTCCCATCGACGCGACCAGGACCAGGACCATCAGCGGCAGGATCGTTTTCCAGCGCAGCGAGAAAAAATACCAGGGGCGTCCGACAGGATCGTCGCGCAGGTGGCGAAAGACTACCGGCTCAGGGGATTTTCGGCGGAACAGGGGCATGATGTGTCCAGTGAATCAGGTTTCGGTGTATCGCTCCATCGTACTTGGA
>JAFGTJ010000138.1 GCA_016934195.1 Anaerolineae bacterium
ATCGGGACGCCGCACGTTTTCCACATGGATAATACCCTGCTGTGCCTGGACGCCGGGAAAGCGGTCTTGTGCGAAAAACCGTTCACCATCAACGCGGATCAGGCGCGGCGCGTGGTGGCCCGCGCGCGGGAAAAGGGCCTGTTCCTGATGGAAGCGATGTGGACGCGCTTTTTCCCGGCGATGGACCGCCTGCGCGATCTGCTGGCCGAGGGAACTATCGGTGAGTTACGGATGCTGTACGCCGATTTTGGCTTCCGTGTAGATATTAATCCGAAAGGCCGCTTATTCGATCTGGCGCTGGGTGGCGGCGCGCTGCTGGACGTGGGCATTTACCCGGTATCGCTGGCCTCGATGCTGTTGGGGTCGCCCGCGCAGATTTCCAGCCAGGCACACCTGGGCGTAACCGGCGCGGACGAGCAAACCGCCGTGATCCTGGGCTACGCGGGCGGTGAACTGGCGCTGCTAAGCTGCGCAACTCGCACCCTCACGCCACAAACGGCCACCCTGATCGGCACCGGGGGCACGCTGGTCATCGAGCGCCCCTGGTGGACGCCCGAACGCTTCACACTGGTTCTGCCGGAAATGGGCGAGCAGATCGTGCAGGTCCCGTTCGAGGGCAACGGCTACCAGTACGAAGCGGCGGCGGTCGGTGACTGTCTGCGCGCCGGGAAGCTGGAACATGACCTCATGCCGCTGGACGAGACGGTCCGGTTGATGGAGACGTTGGACGCGATCCGCGCGCCCTGGGGATTGAAATATCCGGGGGAGTAGGGGGCGGCAAAAAGACGGAATTTGTAGGGGCGTATGGCATACGCCCTTTTTTGATTCCCCATGCCCCCGCAAAACTTTCACACGCCCGCGCCAGTGGTCACGCTGCGGTCACGCTGATAAAATTTACTATATTCATCATGTTTATCTGAATAACAACACGAACACACAAGCACAAGGAGAAAACACCCATGTCTATCACACGTACCCGGCTGTTCGGACTGCTCATCGTCCTGATCCTGGTTCTGCCGACGGCGGTTCCCGCGCTGGCCCAGGGACCCGGCGATCCCGGTTTCCAGAGCGCGCGCCTGAGCGTCACCCACTGGGACGGCGAACTGCCGATCCTGATCATCGAGGATGAGGACCGCATCGTCTTTTATCCCACCGGCCAGGAGAACGGGCTGACCCTCTACGGCGAAACCGACACCGGCAAACCCCTGATCATCTTCTTCCCGAACCCGATGGTTCAGGGCACGCCGCGCGGCGAGAACCAGTTTTCGTTTGGCGTGGAGCGCGAGATAAGCCTGACGGCGCAGATCGACGGCTTCGCGGCCCCGATTCCACTGAGCGCCTACGGTACGCTGGCCTGTAACGGCGCTGGCTGTGAAACGCTCTCGGTCCAGATGGCGGCGTGCAGCACCGGTAGCGACTACCAGTTAGGCTTTGCCTTGTACGGGTCGCTGCTTCCCGGCACATCGGGACGCGAAATGTTCCAAAAACCGGGCACCTATCCGCTGTCCTACGCGAACGTCAGCGTAACGGGCTATCTCACCGCGCCGGGCGTCTCGAATCCGCTCTGCGGCGGGCGCGATCTGGGCGCGGTATTTGCGGAAGAATACACCCCGGTCGCATCGATCACGCTGCCGGATCGCAGCGCCGACAGCCCTGTGATCGAACTGCCGGAAGGCGAAGACTGGCGCATCGACTCCAACGTGCTGATCGATATCGTGAGCGTGGGCCTGCGTGATATGGAAATCATTCTGCATGTGCGCGGGGCCTTTTTCGGGCAGTGCGGCAGCGCGGCGCAGGTGCGCGTATGGGAAAACAGCGATCCGGCTCGCCTGACGATCTACCGCTTCGTCCGCGAAGGTGCGGTCTGTGACGGCGGCCTGGAACCGTTCGAGGTCACGGCCACGCTTGAGGGCGATCCTGATAACCCGTTGGTGGTAGGGAGCCGGTTCCGCGTGAACGTGAACGGGCAGATCATCGCCATTTTGATTGGGTAATCAGGCCTGATTGGGTAACTTGTCCATTCAATACGGGGTACGGGGCGGACAATTTTTCCGCCCCCCTACTCCACATCCACCACGTCAGGCCGAAACGGGTGAAAGCCCCGCATGTGGTCCAACAGTTCCGCGAGGCCCGCTTCCAGGCTCACGGAGGGATACCAGCCCAGGCCGTTGAGCTGGCTCCCGTCGATGGCATAGGACAGGTGAGTCAGCACGTCCTGCTCGGTGTAACGCAGCGACACGCCGGGCCGGAGATGCTGCACGGCTTCGGCCACCGCCAGGATCGTCGCATTTTCGCCCACCACGTTATAGGTATGTCCGGCCAGCGCGTCAGAATGCGTCAAGGCGAAACGAAACGCGCTGCTGGCATCGCTGATATGCAGGTGCGGGCGCACTTGCTGCCCGTCGCCGTAAATGGTCAGCGGGCGGTGGATGCTGGCGAGATAGGCGAAACGGTTCGCCACTGCGTCAAACCGCACGGCGGGCGCGCAGCCAAAAACCGGGGCCAGCCGCAAGATCGCGGTGCGCAACCGGCCCGATTCGTGCGCGGTGCGGAGGTGGCGTTCGCCGCGCAGCTTGCTCTCGGCGTAGAGTCCCACCGGGCGGCAGTGATCGGTTTCGCGGAACGGGGGCGGGGATTGCAGCGAGGACTGCGGCGCGCTGCTGATGGCATCGACCGGGCCATACACGGCGGCGCTGCCCGCATACACCACGAACTCAACACCCGCCGCTGCCGCCGCTTCGACCAGATTGGCGGTTCCCCAGTGATTGACCTGTTCGGTCCAGCCGAGCGGCCCAAAGGACAGCGGCGTCCGCACGATGGCCGCCATGTGGATCACGGCCCACACGCCGTTGAGCGCGCGCCGCATCCCGGCGTTGTCCAGAATATCGCCTTCCACAAATTCGTAATGCCCGCCGGAGGGCAGATCAAGCAGCGAGGTATAGGTTTCGCGCTGCAAATTGTCGTAGATGCGGATCGTACAGTCCGCCAGATCGGGATCGGTCGCCAGATCGCGGATCAGGCGCGACCCGATGTAGCC
>JAFGTJ010000139.1 GCA_016934195.1 Anaerolineae bacterium
CATCTCCCCCTCTCCATTTTGAAAATGGAGGCGCAACCTGCGGTTGCGTTGGGGCCGGGGGGTGAGGCCGTTTGTTACGCACGCGCCGCAAATCAGCAACGGGTTGTTCGTGGACCCTTTGCCAGCCTTGACAGGGCGAACGATGACTTTTATAATGAGATAGGTTAGTTAACGCTCGCTAAGTTGGAGTAAACCACATGACAGGGCGCGAAAACCGCCGCGATCAAATTCTGGAAGCCGCTACCCGCCTGTTTATGCAGCAGGGCTACGCGGCGACGTCCGTGCGTGAGATTGCCGAGGCGGTGGGCTGTACCGAGGCGGCGTTGTATTACCACTTCAAGGACGGCAAACGCGCGCTGCTGCAAGCGGTGGTCGAGGAGAATATCCCGGACCTGATTCGGACCGTCGAACGGTGCCAGGAAGTCGAATCGCTGCGGGCGTTCATCGTGTGTTTTGCGCGCGGCCTGGCGCACAAAGCCCGCCGCGACATGGTGACGAAACTCCGCTGGCTATCGTCGGAGTTCCACAATCTCAGCGTTGAGGAACACGTCCTGATCTACGCGAAGCATACGCGCTTTCGGGAGGCGCTGGCGCGGTCCGTTCGCCGGTTTGTCTCGACCGATGTTGACGCGGAGCATATCGCGTGGCTGCTGGTGTTCGTGATGTTTGGTTACGGTCAGTTGATGATCACGATGGGCATGGCGTCTGCCGTCGATTTTGACGAGGACGGCTTCATCGAACGGCTGGCGGATACGTTGGTGGCCTTTGCGGAGAGGAATACCTGATCATGCGCGTGATGGTGATTATCGACCATCCCTACGAGGAGAGCTTTAATTTTGCGCTGCTGGATGCGCTGAAGGCCGGACTCGCGGCGGCGGGCCACGAGGCCGACGTGCTCGATCTGCATAAAGAGGACTTCGACCCGGTGATGCGGCGCGAGGAATTAGCCGTTTATTCGCAGGGAAAATTTCTGGACCCCAAAATTGGCGGCTACCAGCAGCGCATCAAACAGACCGACCACCTGATTTTTATCTTCCCCGTATGGTGGCAGGTGGTGCCCGCGCTGCTCAAGGGCTGGATCGACAAGGTGTTTTTGCCGGAATGGGCGTTCCGCGAAGCTGACGCCGCGCCGCTGCTGACGCACCTCAGCGGGGCGACGGCGATCACGACGATGGGCGCGCCGGAGTTCGGCTATAACGTGGTGACGGAAATGCTGCTCAAGGGGACGCTGGAATTCTGCGGCGTGACGAATACGCGCTACATCAATTTTATTGACGTGTCGAATGTCTCGCCGGAACAGCGCGCGGCGTGGCTGGCCGAGGTGGAGCAATACGGGCGGGCGTTGGGGGAGGACGCAAACGTTATTTGAGACGGAAAATTTTTTTTGTGAAGTTAAAACTTAGTGAACGCCCGGTAACTATGTGATATAAGGAGATACAACCGGTATGGGAATAGGAACCAAAGGACACCAGAATCGCTGGCGGGGACTGCTGTTTATTTGTGTATCGCTGCTGGTGATCAGCCTGGACAATACCATTCTCAACGTGGCGCTGCCGTCCATTTCACGCGATCTGGGCGCAAGCGCCAGCGAACTCCAGTGGATCGTGGACTCCTATATTCTGGTGTTCGCGGCGCTGCTGTTGACAATGGGCGCGGTTGGTGATCGTTTCGGGCGCAAACGGGCGCTGCAAATTGGCGTGATCACGTTCGGGATATTTTCGCTGATGGCGGCGCTTTCGACCTCGACCGAAATGCTGATCGTGGCGCGGGCGCTGCTGGGCATTGGCGGCGCGTTGATCATGCCCGCCACGCTGTCGCTGGTAACGGCGATGTTCCGCGATCCCAAAGAACGCGCCCAGGCGATTGCAATCTGGGCGGCGGTGTTCGGGTTGGGGATCGGCATCGGCCCGTTGATTGGCGGCTACCTGATCGAGTATTACGACTGGAACACGGTGTTTCTCGTCAACCTGCCGGTGGCGGCGATTGCGTTGGTCGGCGGGCACCTGTACCTGCAAGAATCGCGCGATAAAAACGCGCCGCCGCCTGATATTCCCGGCGTGGTGCTGTCGTTTGGCGGGCTGCTGGTGCTGGTGTATGGCATCATCGAGGCGGGTCAGGATGGATGGGGGGCGGATCACGTCGTCGGATCGTTCGTCGCGGCAACGGTGCTGCTGGCGGTGTTTTTCTGGTGGGAATGGCGCACGCCTCATGCCATGCTGCCGCTGGGATTCTTCCGCAATATGTCGTTTACCGGCGCGAACGTTGCCATGACGATGATGATGTTCGGCATGTTCGGGGCGACGTTTTTCATGAGCCAGTATTTCCAGTCGGTGCAGGGCTATTCGCCGCTGGAAACGGGGTGGCGGCTGCTGCCGATGGCACTGGTGATCATGGTGGCGGCGGGCATGTCGGCGCGGGTGTCGGCGCGGATCGGGACCAAACTGACGGTCGGGATCGGGTTCATGATCGCGGCGGCGGGGATGCTGTATCTCTCGCAGTTTTCTACCGCAGGCGCGTCGTATGGCACGATCCTGGTCGGGATGGCGATCATGGCGTCGGGCATGGGGACGGCGATGAGTCCCGCCACCAATTCGATCATGAGCGCGGTGCCGGTTGATAAGGCCGGGGTTGGGTCCGCGATGAACGATACGACACGGCAGATCGGCGGCGCGTTGGGCGTGGCGGTGCTCGGTACACTGATGAATGACACGTATCTGGACCAGATCGCGGGCTTAAAAACCCAGTTAGCGGGGGATGTTCCGCCCGGTGCGCTGGCCGTTATCGAAAGCAGCATCCAGGGCGCGCACGGAGTCGCGGCGCAGATAGGCGGTCCGGTCGCGCAGATCATCATCGATACGGCGAATAAGGCGTTCGTCGGCGGGATGACGGATGCTATGTTCGCGGCGGCGATCATCATGGCCGGGGCGTCGTTGTTTACGTTCCTGGTGCTGCCCGCGCACGCGCATAATATGGACGCGGAGGACTCAGCGGAACCGGAGAAGG
>JAFGTJ010000140.1 GCA_016934195.1 Anaerolineae bacterium
GCCGGGAGAATGTGGTCCGCCACAAAATCGAACTGGCACAGCATCCGGTTATCGCGGAAGGCGGGCGGGATCGCGCGCGGGCCAGCACTCAGATCGCCGGTCAGCACGATCACCAGATCGAGCGCCGGGATCACGTAAATGTACTGCCCGCCGTAGCCGACCGCTAACGCGCTGGCATGATCGCCCTGTTTGCGCAGCCACCACAGGTAGCCATACTCCAGGCGCGCGCAGTCATCCGGCGGCGCGCTGCCGTCCGTCTTGCCGTCCGTCTCACCGGAAAAGACCGTCGCGCGCGGGCGCATCATGGCATGAACCCACGCGGCAGGCAGCACCGGCTGACCATCCCATTGACCGTGATTGAGCACCAGGAACCCGAATTTCGCCATATCACGCGGCGTCAGGGCCAGTTCCGCGCCGCCGATGCTGATTCCCTGCGGATCGGCAGTCCACCGCCGCCGCTCAATTCCCAACGGGCCGAACAGGTACAGGTCCGCGTAGGCCAGCGCCGTCATACCGGTCGCTTTTTGCAGGATCGCGGCCAACAGGTGCGTATCGCCCGTGCTGTAATTGAACACCGCGCCGGGATCATGCGCCAGGGGCCGGTCCAACACAAAACGGACCCAGTCCGGGCTGGCCGTCATGTGCTGCGTGGAGCCTTCCCACTCAGCCCACTCCAGGCCGGACCGCATCGTCAGCAGGTGTTCGACCGTGATCGCGCGCGTGCGGGGATCGCTGGCGGTGGTGAACTGCTCCGGCAGCAGTTCGCCTAACGTGTCATGCAGCCCGCCCAGATCACCGATCTGGATCGCAATACCGAGCAGCGCGGCCAGCACGCTTTTGGTCACGGATTTGATATTACGCAGCGGGGCAATATCGGCGGCGCTGGCCGCGCGGGCGCGGTCATGTTCCAATACCATGTAGCCGCCGCGCACGATCAACAGGCTGTCCAGGTGCGGGTAGCGCGCGTCCAGGTGCTCAACCGCCGCGTTCAACCGCTGCGCGTCCAGGCCCTGGTCGGCGGGTGAGGCCGTCTGCCAGCCTGCCGTCGGCCAGATATCGGGCGATGGTGGAGATTTCAGGGTTTGAGGAGTCATGACTTATACCCTCGTGTGTGTGGCACATATTCCCAAGCATAACACAATCCGGTGTTATAATCCCGCCATTGCGCCCAATCCACACCGAAAGCTGGTTCCGCGTGCCTGCCCGTATCCGCTCCGTCAACCCCGACATCCTGCTCAGTTGCATGGTTCTGATCTGGGGCTTTCATTTCATCGTGATCAAGGACGCTTTTACCAACCTGGACCCCATGACATTTAATACGCTGCGCTTTCTGGCCGGACTGCCGCTGATAATCGGAATCGGGATACGGCAGGGCGGCATATTCGCCATCTCGCGCCGCGATGTGGGCTGGCTGGCGCTGACCACCCTGATCGGCTCGCTGCTCTACCAGATTCTATTCGTGCTCGGCCTGGATCGCACCACCGCCACCAATAGCGCCCTGCTGGTAGCGACCATGCCGGTCTGGACGGCATTGTTCAGCCTGGCGATGGGGTTAACGTCGCTGCGGCGGCAGTTGTTGGGCGGGATCGGGATGGCGTTGGGCGGCGTGGCGCTGGTGGTCCTGGGACGCGGCGGGGCAAATCTGGCGCTCTCCCACGATGACCTGATCGGCAGCGGGTTGGTCCTGAGCGCGGCCATGATCAACGGCGTCTCTGCCGTGCTCAGCAAGCCGGTGGTGGATCGCGTGGGCGGGATGCGGGCGGCGGTGTGGAAATACGGCCTGATGACCGGCGCTTTGCTCGTGATCACCGCGCCGAATTTGGCCGCGCTCTCGCCGGATGAATTCCCGGTGAAAAGCCTGCCCCACCTGCTGTACAGCGGGGTGCTGTCAGGCGTGGGCGGATTCGTCGCCACCAACTACGGCCTGACACGCCTCGGCCCGACCCGGATGGCGAGTTATTTCAACTTTAACCCGATTGTGGCGGCCTTCGCGGGAATCCTGGTATTGGGCGAGCCGGTCAACCTGGGGCTGGTGATCGGCGGGCCGCTGACGTTGTGGGGAGTGCTGACGGTGCGACGTAATACGTTTTTGCGCCCGTCGGGGCAGGCGCGCTCGCCGGGGCGAGCGTGAGGGACGGTGGTATAATCAGGGCAGTACTGTGTGGAGAAACAAATCATGACTGTTGACGAGATTCTGGAACAGGCCAGGACGCTCAGCCCACAGGAACGGGCCGAACTGGTCGAACGGCTGATGACCATGCGTGATCCGGCTGATCCACCACCGAAAAGACCGAAAACAGGGGCCGAGATCGTCGCCATGCTGGAAGCGATGGATAGCCCGATTGAACTGGTCGATTCCCATCTCGAAGACCCGGTGGAATGGGTCAAGGCTCAGCGGCGCAAACGCCGGGAAAAACTCAAACCATACGGGGACGGGGAAGCCTAATGGATGCTATCCTGGATACAACGGTAGTTATCCACCTGCTGCGCCGCTACCAACCCGCGCTAGCATGGTTCAACACTACACAGGTGTACGGCATCACGTCCACTACCTGGATGGAAGTCATGGAAGGCACGACCGGCAAAGCCGATCAGGTTCGCAGCAAAGGCATTCTCGACCAGTTCGAAACCCTGTGGCTCACTGCCGCCGATCAACAGTGGGCCATGAACCAGCTCGAACGCTTCCAGTTTAGTTACCACATCGGCATGAATGACTGCTTGATTGCCTCGATTGCGCAGCGGTCGGGGTTGCCACTCTACACTCACAACCTCAAGGACATGACTCCCCTGATAGGACCGTTGGCCGTTAAACCCTATCCGTAGAAAAATAAAAAAGGAGCGCATCCAGTGACACGCCCCTCGCTAATTGCCTCGTGAACGCTACTCCGCGAACGTAACCTGCAATTCCAGCCCCTCAAAGACCAGACTGGCGCTGCCGTACTCGACCAGAAAATCGTCGGCGAACGCTTCCCCTAACGGGCTGGTGAAGTACTGCTCGGTATCGTAGTAAATCCACTCGCCATAGGCCGACCCGTCATATGTGCGGATTTCAAACGCCTGCCAGTTTTCGCCGTCGGCCTCGAAGTAGATGTAAACCCGCATCGGGGTATCGTATTCTTCCCACTCGATTTCCAGGGTGGTATAACTTTCGCTGCCAGGATCGCCGCCCACAACGACCTCATCCACATCGGCCAGATAGACTTTGCCGCCCGCGACAACATAGAAATTCTCGGCGGTCAGCGAGACGGTATCCGTCACCCATTCCACCGCGTTATCGGTCGGGTATACCAGTTCCGGCATGACATAAGAGGCCGTTTCCAAGATGGACAGGATCAGCGGTTCGGCGTCGGCCCATTCGCCCTCTGCCGCCATAGCCCACAAACCAATCGTGCCTTCTTCGAGCGCGACAGCACCCAAGATACCTTCCCCAACACCCACTACGGTCGTTGGAGCATAAACCATCTCGAATTCCTTCTCACCGACCGCCAGCGTTTCATTGTCGCCGAACGTCGTATCTTCCTCGGACAACATTTCGATCAACGTGGCTAACACATCAGCGGGCGGGGTATCGGCTTGCATCCCAAACATGAGCAAAAAATCGGGCAGTATCAAATACAACCCTACGGACCCGGAAAGAAGCGGTTCCTCATCGATCACTTCTTCCGCGTTCGCAATAAAAACAGTGCCGTCCTCCTCCATCACCACCCAGTCCTCAGGATAACTGATGGTGAGCGCCCCGTTATTGGAGGTATAGGAGTTTTCCAGATCATCGCCCTGCGCCAGCGCCCCGCCGACGATCCCCACCAACAGCACGCCGATCAATACTACCGTGATACGCATTTTGTTCATCATTTTCCCCTTTAACTTGCTTTTCAAAACCATCTCCCGCACTATACACAAGGTCCGTTTTTTGCGAAAGTCGCGCACGATTGTGATCACGCGCGATTGTGATCGCGCATGATCACAACCGTTCGTTTTTCCGTTTGGGTTTGGGCTTCCGTTTGCGCTTGCGCCGGTGCGAATTCGGCTCAATCACCCCTTCCAACCAAAATATGATCGTGTCCCCGGTTCGCTGCCACGTATACCACAATCCCGCCTGTATCGTGAGCACAATCACCGTCAATCCTAACTTTAATTCATCAGTCACCGTTGTAGTACCGTATAGTGTCGTTGCCAGCGCGCTACTGATGAGCATCAGGACTGGAAACCCACAGCCCCAACAGCATCCCATTAGCGGCTCCTTTTCCACTAATACATGAGTGAGCCAAAACAAATAACACAGCAGTAGAAGGAAAAACAATACCTGAGCCATTTGCATCTACTCGCTATTGCGTTTGGGCTTCCGCTTCCGTTTGCGCTTGTAGTACACCGGGACCCGCCCTGTTGCCCGATCCAATCGTAACGCGACGTTATCTCCGATCCGGCCCCGTGCGACCCACAGCCCCGTTTGCGCCGTGAGTATGATCGCCATCACCATCAGGACCGCGCTCATCGGTGTCGCATCACCCAACAGTCGCCACGCCAGCCACAGCCCGCCGAGCAGCGAAGCATAAAAGCCGCAGCCCCAATA
>JAFGTJ010000141.1 GCA_016934195.1 Anaerolineae bacterium
CCAGGGTGTGATTTGGTCATCATACGCGGTCCCGGCGCGCACGTCCCGCCCGGCCAGCGCCAGTATCCAGGGCAGGTAGCCGAGCGCTAACCCGGTTCCCAGGTGGGCCAAAATTACGACCTTACGCCGTGAAGGAGGGCGCAGCGTGCGCCAGCCGACATACGCGCCGTGCGCGGCCAGCGCCAGGAACGCGGTGTAATGGGTATACAGCAGCGCTAATGCCAGCAGCCAGTAACCGGCCAGCAGGAGCCAGTAGCGCCGGTCAAACGGGCGATCCCGGATCGCGTAACAATCCCATAGCATCCACAGGATTACATTCGACCACGCCAGCAGCGCCAGCGCCAGCGCGTAGGGCCGCACCTCGAATGCGGCGTATAGAAATCCCTGGCTCAGCGCAAACGCGGCAGCGGCTAACCATCCTGCCCAGGAACCACCGATCCGCTGTCCCAACGCGATCAGACCCGCCGCGCTCAGGATCGCGCACAGCGCCGAAAACACCCGCAGCGCGAATTCCCCGGTTCCGGCGGCGCTGCCCCACAGCTTGAGCAGGGCAAAATGCAGCGGGACCTGGTTGTCGATCTGGGTACACCAGTCCCAGATCGCGCTCCACGACTGCCCGGCGAAATAGGCGTTGACCGTTTCGTCGTACCACAGGCCGCGTTCCGGCCACTGGCTGACCAGTCCTGCCATGATCAACAGTAGCAGCGCCACCGATCTCCATCGCCGGTACAGTCTATGCCGTTCCGTCATGCCGCCAGCCCTACTCCTGGGGCGGGCCGGGCCGCCAGATTTCGTAATTGAAGCCGTTCATGGTGATGACTTCCGCCGGGTGGTAGGCTTCGTATACGGCTTCCACGACCGGCGGCGGGTAAAACTGGGCGCGAAACACGATCACGCCGAATTCGTGCGCCCGGATCGCCGCGATCAGGTTGGACGGGTCAAACAGGTCATTTTCATACAGGTTTTTAAGCTGCGTCGGGTTAGTCACAACATCTTTGCCCGCCTTGAGGCTGAACCCCGCTTCCTCGCTCATGGCAGGGTGGTCGCTGGCGCGCAGAATATCCACGATCCGCCAACCGTTGTCTACGTCCTGTTGGGTGGGGATGTGCCCAATCGTCGCGTAGCCTTCCGTCCAGCCCGCCGAATCGTAGAAAGCGTAGCGGTCGCCGTAACTCGATTCCAGGCCGAGCGCGTCTGCCAGCGGGCCGAATACCACGCCCTCGGTTGGCAGCTTGATCACGCTCAGGCCGTAGACAATGTACAGGGCCGGAATTACCAGTCCGGCAGCGGCGATAAATTTTGAGTTGTGGCGGGCTAGCGTTGCGCGCAGACCGCTTAGCCGCTGCATGTAGGGATGCTCTGCGGGGAAAAACCACTCGCCGCGTATCGTCCGCGCCGCGAAAATGCCCGCCAGTACACAGGTGGCGGCAATGGCGGTGGCAAAATAACTGTCACCTGCGCCCCATTTGCCCGCCAGCGTGGAATTGACAACCGCCAGCACCCACCACACACTGTACAGCGACAGGCGCGCAAAATATAGCTCGTAAAGTGCCAGCAGTCCGGCCATGATCACCAGGACGCCGTGCAGCCGGAGCCACTGCCGGAGCAGTCCGGTAAACTGGTTGAAATAATAATCGTTCACGTTGGCGGTGATGATGTTTTTCCACCATTCGCCGCCGGTTGCCACGTTGATCCACAGGAACAGGACTCCGGCCACCGCGCCGAACATCACGCCCCACGCCACACTGCGGCGCGGATTGCGCAGGAACAGGAATCCAAACACGGCGATGCACGTTGCCAGGGCAAGCTGTTTGGTAAATCCTGCCGCCAGCAGCAGTCCCAGGCCCAGGACTATCAAGCGGCGTCGGCGGCGCTGATCCGCGACCTCGGTGACGCGCGCCAGCACCGCGATGCTGAGCGTCTCGAACAATACCATCGTCATATGCTGCCGGAACAGCGGCCCGATGTGGTACACGTAGTTCGACGCCAGGAATGCCATCCCTGACAGGATCGCCAGCGGGCGGTGACGCCCTTCCCGGTAGACAATATACCCGATAGCCGCCGCTGTGATCAGTGTGCCCAGGAATCCGACCAGTCGCCCGTACCAATACTCCGGCCCGAACATCCACACGAATGGGACCAGGATCACATGGAACAGCGGCGGGTAATTGCTGGCGTAGTACGGGTAGACTTCGTTATTGCGGTAGGGCCATTCGCCTTCGCTGAACAGTTGGGTATCGACCAGTTCAAACCCTTCGCCCTGGTCGTAATCGAACGGGAACCGGATCAGGCCCACCGCGTAATGCACGTATACCAGGAAGTGGGCGACCATCAGTAGCAGCGCCAGCGCGAATAAACCCTGGCTGAATTTCGAGACGAGAGGTGTGTGTGCCGTCATGATTCCTCGCTGTCAGGCAGGCCGGTTGCCAAGTGGCAGCAGCGTCAAACCTACCAGGACACTCACCGCGCCCAACGCTGCGCCCATCGTTTGCAACGCGCCGAATCCGCCTGATTGGATCACCTGCGCGCCGACCATTGCCAGCGCCGCCAGCAGACCCGCCGCGATCAGCAGCAGACCCAGGTGTCGCTTGGTGATGGTGAAGTCCGGTCCGGTAAACTGCATCGCCATTATCCTTTATAGCCGCTGGTTTTCCTTGTCTCCGGCGCAAAGTATACCCTAGCCGTGATGTTTGCTACAGTTTGCTAAAATCTCGCAACCCCTGGTAATTCACTGCGTATACATCAATGAAACTCAGTGACAAAACCTGATAACATCCAACACTCAATTGCAAGGCAGGAGCAGCACAATGGACGATCAACATCATAACCAGCTACCGCCCGACGCCCC
>JAFGTJ010000562.1 GCA_016934195.1 Anaerolineae bacterium
ACCCCTAAATCCCCTCTCCCCTGTACCGACCTCCGGTCGGCCTGCGCTGGCGGAGAGGGGACTTGACGCTGCTGCTGTTCCCCCTCTCCATAGCGAAGCGTTATGGAGAGGGGGTTAGGGAGTGAGGCTAATCAAAAGCCTTCACAAACCGGTTGCCGGTAATCTCATAACCCAACGCCTGGTAAAAACGGTGCGCCTCGTCTTTGCGCTTGAAGCCGCTCACCAGAAACATCCCGACGCAGCCCTGATCGCGGGCGAAATCCTCCGCGAAGGCCAGCAGCGCCCGCCCGACTCCCTGCCGCTTGACGCGGGCATCCGTCACCAGCACGGACACTTCCCCGTGACGGCTGGGGTGCTCGATCCGTTCGCGCAGCCGGAACCCCAACAGGCCCACCACATCCCCGGCGATCTCGCACACAAACAGCCAGTCAATCGGGCTGGCGGCGACAAAATCCAGGCGCGACTGCATCTCGGCGGGCGTCATTTCCCAGCCGGTCAACTGGCGCAGCAGGTCGCGGGCCGCGTCCAGATCGCGCGGTTCAATGGGCCGGATCGTGTGTGTCATCTAAAAGCATTTCACCACAGAGGCACAGTCCTCACCCCCTAACCCCCTCTCCAACCGAGTTGGAGAGGGGGAATCAGTCTGTCGAGCCGCGCTCCCCCTCTCCATTTTGAATGGAGAGGGGGTCGGGGGGTGAGGTTTTTGGCCCATACCCTCTATCAACTTAATTCTCCATGCCCTCTGTGCCTCTGTGGTGCATCTTTTTTTCTCTCACGGACCCACCGGCGAAACGGTCACGGCAGGCATCGGGACCGGGCTGGCGACATAGGCGACGGTCGCCTGCGGAGTCGCCGCGCCATACCCGCCGCCCGTATGACGGACCATTGCCTCATTGGTTTCGGTGGCTCCCGGCGTGGGTGAGGCCAGATCGACCGGGCGCGGCTGCTGCACCTGGTGCAAGGGCGCGGCCTCAGCCCGAATGCCGCTTTGCGCCAGCACCGGCAGCGCAATCACGAGCGCCAGCGCCAGCGCCAATACCACGCTTAATCCCGGCAGCCACACCATCCCCCCGCCCCGGCGCGACCTGTGGGCGGGTTGGACTTCCTGCCAGACGGCGGCCCAGACTCCGGCCAACTGCGCCGTTGTGGGCTGTCCAAAAACGGGCATTTCGCGCCGCAAATCCAGCACCAACCGTTCCTCGCGGACCAATGCCGCACGGCACGCCGCGCAGTCCCGGACATGGTTCATCACACGCGCCCGCTGTGATGGGCGCAATTGCCCATGCACGTAGCGGGTGAGAAGATGGGTTACGTGACGTGTTGCCATCATGACCTTCTCACATACTCCACAGTTCTTGTAATGCCGCCTGATCCGCCGCGCTCATCGCCTTGCGTAACTGTTCGTGGGCCAGCCGGACGCGGCTTTCGGCGGTTTTTTGCGGACAGCCTATGATCGCTGCCATCTCGCGGTACGTCAGGCCCTGCCCGTAACGCAGCGCGACCGCTTCGCGCAGCCGGGGCGAGAGTGTGCCTAATGCGCGCCCCAACGATTCGCGGAGTTCCTGCCACGCCGCCCTGATTTCCGGCGCTTCGTGGGCGGGGGCGGGCGGCTCGATGCCAATCGCCAGCAGATTCGGCAGTTCGACCGTCGGCAGCAGCTTACGCCGCCGCGCATTGCGACACCGGCTGATGGTGATGGTATACAGCCAGGTACGGAACGCCCCGCGCTCTACATCGTAGTGATCCAGGTTGCGGAAAGCGTACACCAGCGACTCTTGCAGCACGTCTTCGGCGTCCTGTTCCACCAGCAGAATGCTGTAAGCCAGCCGGTACAGGCCGGGCGCGTGCCGCTCGTACAGCGTGGCGAAAGCCACCTGATCGCCCGCCAGACACCGCGCGATCAGGTCCGGCAGATCGGGATCGTTGGCGCTGCGTTGAATGGGGTTCTGTGTGTTCGTCATACTGTAAAATACACCTCGCTCCCCCCTCATTCCTCAGTAACCTGCTCGACCCCGTACACATCTTTACGAATCCAGATCATATACGCTTCGCCCGTGACCGGTTTGATCTGCGAATCGCCCCGGTAGAACCACATGATCGCGTCCTTCCAGAACAGGCTCGCGGCGCTCCACGCCTGCCGGATGATCAGGTCCTTACCGACATAATCCGCGCCCATACGCGGCTGCGGGAATATGACCGGCATCAACACGGCGGCGGTTGCCACTTCCGGCCCTACGCCGTCCACGAACGTCACGTTGAGGAAATCGCGCAGCGCCCAGGCCAGCGCGCCGGAATCACCGTCACCCGGTATCCAGGCCGTGATCGCCATCAGGCGCGGCTCGCCGGTATCGCGCAGACTCATCTCGCGTAACGTGGCGCGCAGTTCGTCCACGTCGTCCGTCACCGGGTCCAGATACCAGTATTCGCGGGGATCGCCGGGAATGCCGTAGGCGGCGCGTCCGCCCAATCCGAACGAGAACAGCAGCGTAAAGGCCAGCGTTCCGAGCGCCAGCCCGCGCGCGCCGGTCCGCGCGCCCCACAGACTGCCCACCAGGAAAAACAGCACCCCGATCATGACCGTGAACAGGCTCATCATCAGCAGCCCTTGCTGGATGAAGCCGAGCACATACGCCCAGGTCCCAATGCCTTCCTCGAACTCGATCCAATCCGTGTTGGCGGTGCTGCGGCTGTAAAAACCGGCGGTCAACTTATCGACCAGCGTGCCCAGGTCGGTGATCTGGCCGGGCACGTCGAGCAGCAGCCGTTTACCCAGCATGAGCACGCTCATCCCGACCGCCATCCACAGGATAAACGTGATCGCGGCGTGGGCGGTGACGCTCCACGACGGCACGCGCCACATAAAATCGGCCCGTTCGGTCAGCCAGTGCGTGATCGACAGTCCAACCAGCGCGCATAACGGGACGGTCAGCCACAGCGCATGACCGGCGGTTGCCCCGGCGTATCCCAGCGACCACACCACGCCGCCCAGGAACCAGCCCGCCAGCGTCCGCTCAAAAAATCCGCCCTGACGCACGGCGCGGTACACCGCCAGCAGGCCAAACAATACGAGGCCGGTTTCGTAACGCAACGCGACCAGCAGCGGGAACGCGACCGGCGCGCCGTCCTGCCGCTGCACAAAACCCGTCACCCCGGTCCACAGCACGTTACCCACCGAGGTCAGGCCCGACGGCAGAAAGAAAAACCCGGTCCCCACCACCGCGATCACCACGCCCGCCGCCAACCCACCGTTGGCCCAGGGCCAGGATCGGGCCAGTTCGCGAACGGTCGCGGGTAGGTCCAGGTCGGGATCGGCGGGATCGGCGGTCAACCACGCGAAAGCCAGACCGAAGGCCAGCGCCAATAATGCCAGCAGTCCCGCCGGGTCCGCCAGCAGGATCATGGCCGCTGCCGCCGCCGTCGCCAGGATCGCCCAATCCGGGCGGCGCGTTTCGACGTAGCGCAGCACCAGCCAGGGCACGATCACGGCGAGCAGCATGGTCCATGTCACGGGACTCATGGTGCGCGCGCTGAGCAGCGCCACCGGGGAAATGGTCAGCAGCAGGCTCATGATCAGCGGCGGGAGCGGATTCAGGTAGCGCCGCCACAGCAGGGGCGCGAGCGCCAGCAGCGCCCCGCCAATGGCAACCGGCAGCCGCGCCGCGACGTTGCCCTGCGCCATAAAACTGAAGCTGATCGTATTAAACAGGTACGTCAGCGGGCTGTCGGCCACCAGCGTTTCCCCCGCCACCTGGGGATTAACCGCCCGCAGCGCCGCCAACGCCTGTTCCGCCTGGGTATTATCCAGCGGGTGATTGCCCAGTTGGACCAGCCGCAGCGACAGCGCCAGCAGCGCCAATCCCACGTAGAACAGCGCTTCCAGCGTCAAACTCAGCCGGAGCGCCGGTTCCGCGTGGGCGGCGGAGGGATTCAGGGTGGCGGGTCGCGCCGCCGCGTTGTTGAGTGTCATAATCTACTGAACCTGTTTATCTTCGTTGTGTTAGCCCCTCCCCCTGCCCCCTCCCCGCAAGCGGAGAGGGGGAATCCGCGAAACGGGCAGTTTTTCTCCCCCTTTCTCCGCTTGCGGGGAAAGGGGGTTGGGGGGGATAGGGGCTAACCGCTTACTCCTGCCCGACGCGGTACACGGTGATCGTCCCGGCCTGGCAGACCGGCTGCAATATCTGCGCGAACTTGTCCAAACCCTGCTGGTAACTGGCCTGCTTGCTCGTATCGCCGCCCGCCAGTTCCGCGATCCAGGCCCGTTCCGCGCTGCCGACCACGATGTAATCAATCCCGTAGCGGTCGATCAAGGCCCAGGTCCGGTTCCAGTCCAGCGTGGAATAAATTTCTTCCGCGTCGGTGAAACGGTCGCGGCGCTGGCCGTTGACCATGCGCGTATCGGTCACTTCCGACAGAGTCGGGCCGCGCCACTGCCCCTCGTGATTGCCCCATCCCATCAGCGTTGGGATACCGGTCAGGGCGCTGAACCGCCCGATATCGGGCCGGTAGCCGCAGTGACAGGGCGCTTCGAGCAGCACCGCGCCGGGGTCTGACTCCAGATCATCCAGGCACCGCACCGCCGCGTATTCTTCCGCCGCGATCATAAAGGGCGTGCCGTCCAACGTCAGCGGCGGCAGTTCCGGGCAGATGCCGCCAAACGTGAGCGGATCGCACGCTTCAACCCGTTCCTGGGTCGATTGGCGACCGCCCGGCACGTAGTTTTCCACCGGGTCACGCAGCGCCCGCCCATGCATCGCCGTCAGCGGGTAGAGCAGGCCCGCCGCCACGAAGACCAGCACAATCATGCTGAAGGCCGCTTCTTCGACCCACCGGTCCAGGTTGAGCGGGCGCGGCTTGGGCTTGCGTTTGCGCTGCCGGACCGCTTCCGGTTCTCCCGCCAGCACCGACCACACCCCGAACCCCGCCGCCAGACTGAACATGATCCAGCCCTGGTAGTACAGTTTAAATACGGTATTGATGCGCACCGCGAAATTATCGCGCAGGTAAATAAAATCCGGCGCGATGGTCAGCACCGCGCCCGCACCGATCAGCAGCAGGGCGAAGCCGGTCGCGGGGCTGTAATCAATCGCCCGCACGCGCACCACGTAATCGCGCCCCAGTTCACGGTCAATCAGCTCGGTTTCCGTCACCGGGATCGTGGGGCGGCGCGCAAACAGGCGACCGATCACCACGAATACAAAACCAAACATCAGCAGTTCGGACGGCAGTCCCTCCAACCGGCGGGCCAGGATATCATCAACCAGACTGCCCAATCCGACCGACGGATCAAATACCGCGAAAACGGGGTAGCGCGTATCACTCTTGTTCCAGGCCGACACACCCAGCACCGCCACGAGCAGCACGGCCAGACTCACCGTACAGGTAAAGGCCAACAGTCCCGCCTGCCAGTGAAAATGGGTGCGGACCACGCGCCGGGTTGGGCGTGGCTGTTCGCGCCTGTCGTTGAGATCATCATCCTCGTTTTCAAGATCGGGTTTTGGAATGTGCGCCCGCCGGATTTCCACCAGCAGGAACCACGCCAGGATCACTAAAAACATGCCGAATTGCAGGAAAAACTGCTGCCACGCCGTCGGGTAAATCACGTTGGGCAGCACGCCGTTAGCCTGCGACGTGAAGCTGATGATCCAGGGGAAATACAGCAGCAGCGTCAGCGCGACCAGGATCGCGGCAAACCGCAGCGTGCCGAGCAGGTCTTCCAGGCTCAAGGTGCCGTCGCCGCGCCGGATCAAGCGCCGCAGCGCGTCCGCGCCGATCAGGAACGGGATATAAATGGCGTCCCAGGAATTCATAAACACCATGCCGCCAACCCACACCGCGTAGAACGGGAATTCCCAGTAGGTCAACTCGCGCCCGTTCAGGACCAGATTCAACGCGAGGCCAATCGCCAGCAGCGCGAACGGCAGCGCCAAAACGTGCGGGTGAATGTCGGCCAGCACAAACGAGAAATTGGGGAATTCGGTGATCGGCTGCGCGCCGACCGGGGTGCCGTTCAGATCGCGGTCCTGCACGGTCCGGCTGTAGCGCCAGCCCACGCCCCAGGTAAAGCTCCAATCCTTCAGCGGCAGGCGGTCCTCGTCCCAGTTGGGTATACCGTCACCGTCGGAATCGAGCGGGACCAGGATCGTATTGCCCGCCTCGTCGAGCGCTTCCATCGCCCCGCCCCGGCCTTCCACGTCCCAGAAATCGAAATAATGCTCGTCCACCAATCCCGGCGTCCAGCCCTGGTACGGGAATTCGACCAGCGCCGTGCCCAGGTTGCCGGTCAGGATCAGCAAACACGCGCCGAGCAGTCCCGCGCCAATCGCCGCCCGCGCGCCGCCGCTGCGCCACCGCCCGCCCGGTATCCGCGCCCGCACAAGGTTATACACCACGCCCAACGCACCAATACCCGCCAGCGCGAACAGCAGCGCGATGGTGATATTAAACGCGATCCCGCTGCTCACGCCGCTGAGATCGGCCAGCATCGCCACGATCACGTAGCCGAAATAGTAGTAGCTGATGGCGTACCCGGCCAGCCAGGAATCATGGGGCGGAAATACGTCGCTGGCCCGGATGCCGTTGATGAACATGATCTCCATCGGTTTTTCGGTGCTGCGCATTTCGGGGTTATGGGCGCGGAAAATGGCCCATCCGAACAGCAGCACCAAAAACAGCAGTTCGGTCGTGATCACCAGCGCACGGTGCTCGCGGAACCATTCCCGCAGGGACGGACGATCCCGCCAGCGGAAAAACGCGACCAATCCCGCCACCAGCACCACGCTCCAGGCGAAGACCATGCCGCCCGGCGTATTGTGCAGAATTCCCAGGCTGCCCAGGAACCAGAA
>JAFGTJ010000563.1 GCA_016934195.1 Anaerolineae bacterium
AAGGGGGCGGCGACCAACGGTCGCGGGGGGAAAGGGGCCTTTTGCTCTCAATAGAGAATCCGCCCCTAATCTGACATACACCCTTAGTTGGGCGGGGGCATTGCACTAACGGGCGCGGAATGTGTTTTCCGGTTTGCCTGCGCGGCAGGTCAATGCGGGTGTTAGTTATTTCAAATACAAATACCCTATGCCGCCGCTTGTGCGGTTCTTGTTCTGTATGGTAAACTGCCAGCAAATAGCAGGACCGGTTATCGAACAGTTCTGTTGCTGGCATGACTGCGTATAAGCAGGGATGTGGGGAGTTTTTCACGCGCGAGGCCCCCCAGGAGAGAAAACTGATGCGGAACATCACTCGTCACACCCGATGGCTTGCACCGGCCTTGATTATGGTGTTTGGCCTGTCAGGCTGTTTCCGGTCGGCAGGCGGCAGCCTGGAACCTACACCGGTTAATGTGAGCGTGTCTGAGGTCGATAATACGCCGATCCCGACCGTGGCAGGGGCGGAAGAAGTCGCCGGTGTGCCGTCGCTCACGCCGATCGGGGTCGGGCCTACCGCCGAGGAAATGACCCCACCGCCCACCGCGATCATAACCGAGCGCCCCACGCTGATCCCGACGGTCCAACCCAGTTTTACACCTATCCCCACGTCAGCGGATGCGGCGGTTGACGGGCAGGGCGGGCCAGCTACCGGGCCAACGGCGACGAATACGGTGACTCCGGGTGCGGTCGCGTTTGGGGCCAGCAGCACGCCGATCGAACGCCCCACGTTGATCCCGACGGAGGTGCCCAGCAGCACGCCGACCGACATTCCCAGCGCCACGCCAACCGAGCTTCCGAGCGCGACCCCGACCGATACCGGCACACCAGTACCCATGATCCCGCCGACATTTACACCGGTTCAGCAGGGTCAGGCCGCCGCGCTTGTCCCCACGGCGACATTTACGTCGGTGCCGTTTAACCCGCCGCCCGCATCCCCGACCTATACGCCGTTTGTGCCGCCCGGCCAGCAAGAGGCCCAACCGCTGGCCGAACGCCCGACCGAAACCGTTATCCCGGTCACGGTCGATGGGCAGGGCGGCCCGGTCGAAGTCGCCCAGGGACCCACCCTCAGCCCGAACCAGGCGACGGCGACGGCGTTAGTCTTCGGCGCGACCGCGACCGCTGCCGCTGCGCAGGGGACGTTTCTGGCGCCAACGGTAGTGCCCGGCCAGGAAGGTCAAGTTGTTACGCTGATTCCAACGCTCCAGCCCGGTGCTCCCGTCGTCACACCGACCCCGGTGGGGCAGTGCGGCTCACACCTGATTTCGCCCGGCGAAACCCTGTACCGTATCGCGCTGCAATACAATGTCACCGCCAACCAGATCGCCCAGGCGAACAACCTCGTGAATCCGGACTTGATCCGGGCCGGTGATACGCTCGTGATCCCGTGCGCCATTCCGCCTACCGCGACTCCGGTTCCGGCGGGGGGTGTGGCCGATGGCCAGGGCGGCGCTGCTGCTCCGGCGCAGCAGTCGAATGTCGGCGGCCCGATCACGTATATTATCGAGCCGGGCGACAATATTTACCGGCTGTCGCTGCGCTTTAACGTCAGCATGGCGGCGATCATGCAGGCTAACGGCCTGACGCCGTCCACCATCAACTTTATTTACGCCGGTCAACAACTGTATATTCCGCAGGCCGTGCAGCAGGTTCAGCCAACCGCGATACCGACCGCACAGCCCGCGCAGGTCCAGCCCGCCGGGTAATGTCCCCGGCTGAGGTGAATGTTAACCAGGAGCGGCTCACGTAAACGGGCCGCTTTTTGTTATCTGTGCCAACACGGGCTGAGGTTTTTTCGCAAGCAGAGACTTGACTTAGAGCGCGCTCTAAGGTATAGGCTGGTATCATGAACGAAAAACTGACTATCCAACAGGCAGCCCGGCATACCGGGCTAAGTGAATACACGCTCCGTTATTATGAACGCGTGGGGCTGATCGGGCCGATCGAACGCAACGCCAGCGGGCACCGTCGTTATGCGCCCGTTGACCTGGGCTGGATCGAGTTTATGACACGCCTGCGCACAACGGGCATGTCGATCCAGCAGATGCTCGACTATGCGCGCTTGAGCCGAGAAGGTGAGCGCACGATATTTCAACGCCTGGAACTGCTGGAAGCGCATGCAAAACAGCTTGAGCAGCATATCGAAGACCTGCTTCGTAACCAGGAAGCGATCGCGTTCAAAATCGCCCATTACCGCGAGATCGAAGCCCAGTGTATCCAGCACGTGGCGGAGGAACCTGAGCCGGTGTAAATGCGGCATCAGGGCGCTTGATTGGGTGTCAGTTTCCGCTGGTTTGTTACATACACCAGGTAAGAAAGGAGCATCACCAGTGGACCAGCGTAAACTGGGACAGGGATTAGTTGTATCGGGCATGGGCCTGGGCTGCATGAGCATGTCGGAGTTTTACGGCCCGCGCAACGATGACGAATCGATCGCCACCATTCACCGCGCTCTTGAGCTTGGCATCACGTTTTTCGACACGGCGGACATGTACGGGCCGTTCATCAATGAAAAACTCGTGGGCAAAGCGCTGAAGCCGCACCGTGACCGCGTGGTGATCGCTACCAAGTTTGGCATCGTGCGCGGTGAAGACGGCTCATACGGCGGGTTCAATGCGCATCCGGACTATCTGCGGGCGTGTTGTGAAGCATCACTCCAGCGGTTGGGCGTGGATGTGATCGACCTGTACTACCAGCATCGTATGGACCCCAACGTCCCGATCGAAGACTCGGTTGGTGTGATGGCCGACCTCGTCAAAGAAGGTAAAGTGCGGCATATCGGCCTGTCGGAAGCGCCGCCGGATTTGATCCGACGCGCGCACGCCGTCCACCCGATTACCGCGCTGCAAACCGAATACTCGCTGTGGACGCGTCATGTCGAGGACGAGATTCTGCCGACCTGCCGTGAGCTGGGTATCGGGTTTGTGGCGTACAGCCCATTGGGACGCGGATTTTTGACCGGCAAGATTCGCTCGGTGGATGACCTGGCGCCGGATGACTGGCGGCGGAATAATCCGCGCTTTACAGGCGAGAACTTCGAACGAAACCAAAAACTGGCCGAGCATGTAGAAGCCATCGCCGCCGAAAAAGGCTGTACGCCCGCCCAGATCGCGCTGGCGTGGGTGCTGGCTCAGGGTGACGATATCGTACCGATCCCCGGCACCAAGCGGCGCGTCTACCTGGAAGAAAACGCCGCCGCGTTTGCCGTCGGGCTGACCGGTCATGATCTGGCACGTATCGACGCACTGTTTCCGCCGGGGATCACTGCCGGGGAACGGTATGCCTGACCCCGCGTTATTGGGGTGAATGATTTGCCGGACACGTGTTATCGTTCGGGGCAGTGGCTAACACTGCTCCGAACGGTTTTGTGTTCTGGGGCAAGTCGGTGCACACTACCATTGTAGCCAGAAGGGATAGGATTCATGACCGATAACTTGAACGAAAAAGTCATTACGTCCAGGCCGATCTACGAAGGCGTACTGATCGACCTGTACGACGAAACGGTTGCGCTGCCGGATGGCCGGACCGCCAAACGCGAGATCGTGCGCCATCCCGGCGCGGTGGCCATGGTCCCGTTGGACGGCGATAACGTGATCCTGGTGCGCCAGTTCCGGCTGGCGGCAGGAAAAGTTATGCTTGAGATTCCGGCGGGCACGCTGCATCCCGGCGAGGACCCACGCCTGGCCGCCGAGCGCGAACTGCAAGAGGAGATCGGTTTTCGGGCGGGTACGCTGATCCGGCTGGCGGGTGAGTTCACCGCGCCCGGATACACCACGGAATACATTCACATTTTTCTGGCGACCGATCTCGCCGAAGCCCACCTGGACAAAGACGACGACGAGTTTATCGAAATGGTCACGATGCCGCTGGATGACGCGCTGCGCCGGGTGATGGCGGGGGAAATCGAAGACGGCAAAACGATCATTGGTCTGCTGCTGGCTGCGCAACGTTAGGCCGCGTTCCTGCGTAGAATGGGGTAGAACCGACTATCCGGTTCGCTGCGCTGGCGTCTGGTTGGTGAGGCGGTAGGGCGTGCAGGGTAATCGCTTCAAATGAGTGATCAGGCTTTTGAAACGCCGCGCGACACGGCGTGTCGCCTTCCCCCTAAATCCCCCTTCCAGCCAAGCTGGACGGGGGACTTAACAACGTGTGTTCCCTGAACACGCGCGTTCGGCTGTTTTTTCCCCTCCATGGCTTGGCCGGGGAGGGGAGGGGCGCTCATTTTGTTTTGATGCGATAACCCTGGCGAGGCGTGTGGTCAGGTTGGCTTTTTGACGGTATGCTGGTAGGTAGTGATCGGCTCCGAACCGCAACCAGGCAAAAAAATCGCTGCATCTTAGAAGGATTAACAGATACCATGGAAAGCGATCCGTTCCTGTCACGGAAAATAGGCAATTACGAGATTATTGAACGCGTGGGCAAGGGCGGTATGGCGACGGTTTACCGGGCACGCCAGCTCAATATGAACCGTGATGTGGCGATCAAAGTGCTCAGCGCCGACCTGGCGGGCAACCCGCACATGGTCGCGCGGTTTGAGCGCGAAGCCCAGGTGATCGCCAACCTGGAACACCCGCGCATTCTGCCCGTGTACGACTACGGCCACGAGGACGATTTTTTGTACCTCGTCATGCGCATCGTCGAAGGCGAAACGCTGTACCAGCGGTTGATGCAGGGGGCGGTATCGCTGGACGAGGTGGTTGAACTGGTCGATCAGATCACGAGTGCGCTGGATCATGCCCATGCGCGGGGCGTGGTGCACCGTGACCTCAAACCGACAAATGTGCTGCTCGACAAACAGGGTAATGTGTACCTGATGGATTTTGGCATCGCCAAGCTCACGATGGCCTCGCAGCAGTTGACGGCGACCGGGGCCGTGATGGGTACGCCGTCCTACATGGCGCCGGAACAATGGCGCGGCGAACCGGTCGATGGGCGCACCGATGTGTACGCCCTGGGCGTGATGTTGTACGAGATGGTGATAGGCCACGTACCCTTCGAGTCGGAAACACCCTTCACGCTGATGTACAAACACCTGCACGACACGCCGCCGTCACCGCGTGAACTGCTGCCCGACCTGCCGGAAAACGTGGAAGATGTGATCCTTAAGGCGCTGGCAAAATCACCGGATGACCGCTACCAGTCGGCGGGAGAGCTTGCGCAGGCGTTTAGAGCCGTGGTGATCGAACCGTCGAGCGATGAGCCAGCCGCTGAGCCGGTCGGCGGTACTGCGGTGCCGGTCGGCGGTACTGCGGTG
>JAFGTJ010000142.1 GCA_016934195.1 Anaerolineae bacterium
CCCGACGACGCGGCTAATGGATACATGATGCGCAGCATGGTACACATCATGGAGAAGCGCTACGATACCGCCATAGCCGATCTGACCGAAGCGATCCGGCTGGAACCGGACAGTGCCGACCCGTACTACCAACGTGCCAACGCCCACGAACTGGCCGAAAATCTCGACTCTGCCCTGGCGGACATGAACAAGGCCATCGAACTGGATAGCGATAACGCCGCTTATTATCACAGCCGCGCCCACCTCTACACCCTTCAGGAAAATTATGACGCCGCCTACGCCGATCTCAGCCGGACGATTGAATTAGACCCTAAATATGCCAATGCGCACCTGGACCGGGCAGTCCTGAATTTTGAACGCGGCCAATATGCGGACGCATTGGCCGATTACGAGCGTGCGAACCAACTCCGGCCCGGCGGCGAAGAAGTTTACGCCGGAACCGCCGTCACGCGCCGCGCGCTGGGACAGGTTGAAGAAGCGCAAAAAGTATGGCGATTACTGGTGAGCGCCGTAAACGAACGTTACAACGATATCGAGTGGGTCAAAGAGGAACTCGGATGGCCTGATCCGCTGGTGAACGAGGCGCGCAAACTGATCGCGGGACTGTAGCTATTCCTCGTCCTCGTCGCCGCGCTCACCGCCAACCCATGTATACGGCCATTGGTCCGCCTGCTCGACCAATCCGGCCTCAACAGGAGCCTGCCGCAGGTCGTACAGCGTATTGCTGAGCCGGTATTCCGACCAGAACACGCTGCGGTGACTCCCGGCCTGCCATACCTGATAAATCGCGCCACCCCACACCGGGTTATAGCGCAGCACCACGTCCAGCGAATCATCGTCCGCGCGCCGGACCGCCTCCAACGCAAGCGCCCCGGTGCGCGCCTTTACCCCGTTAATGAATACTTCGAGCGCGTTCTCGTCCGTTGGACCAACGATCAGACGCACGTTGTCCGGCAAAACCACGTAGCCCCACAGTCTGCCGGGAGCATCCGGCGCGCAGGCATCCAACCCCGCTGCCACGCGCCGCGCCAACCGCGTTTTTGCCAGCAGCGGCGCGCGGTCAATCACGGTCAAAATCACCTGGGCGTAAAAATCCTGGGGCAGCAGGTCCTCGTCTTCCTCGAATACAAAACTCATGAAATCCTCACGTTATTTGTAAGATTCACGTAATGATTATTGATTAAAATCCCTATACAAACATCTGGAAAACGAGCGAAACAAGGGGCGACGATATCATCATGATCATTGTACGAAAATCATCCACGCTGTTAACCGGCGCTGTCATCGGCGCGATGGTAACGGCTCCGCTGATGGCTCTATTATACCTGGCCGAGCAGGTGGCCGGGCTGCCGTTCGTGCCGTTTGACCTGTTCGACTGGCTGGCGCGCAACCTGCCGGGCGACGTAATCACGCGCAGCATTGAAACCATCGTGGATGCCATCGACCGGCTGAACCTGGGCGAAACGTCCAGCACAGCCAAGAAAATCGAAACGCTGGTAGCGCTGGCGCAGTTCTTCGGCGGCGGTGTCGTGGTCGGGGCGATCCTGTTTGTGGCACGGGACCGCATGGGACAGCGCGCGGGTCTGGTGAAATTTATTCCGGCGCTGCTCGCAGCCGCGCTGATAGGCGTGCCGGTAGCCCTCATCAGCCGGAAGGTAAATGTTCTCGCCACCACCTCCGACACGGTAAGCACGATCTGGCTGCTGGCGGTGATCGGGGTGTGGGCGCTGGTGCTGGATTGGGTCTACGACCGGCTGGCCGAACGCGCCCCCATCGCCAAAACCGAGACCGAAGCCGTGACTCCACCGGACGACACCGTCTCCGCCCAACGCCTGAGCCGCCGCGAGTTCTTGATCCGTGCCGGGGCCACGACTGCGACCCTGACCGTGATCGGCGCGGGAGTTGCCCGCTACCTGGAATACCGCGACGAACAGGATTACCAACGGCTGCTCGACAGACGGCGGGCGGCGGTGCTCCCCCAGGCATTACCGAATGAAGGCGACCTGCTGGAACCGGCTCCCGGCACGCGCCCGGAATACACGCCGCTCGAAGACCATTACCGCATTGATATCAGCGTGCGCCCGCCAGAAATAAACGAATCCGACTGGCGGCTGAAAATCGACGGGCTGGTCGATAACCCGGTCGAGCTGACGCTGGACCAACTGCGCGACGACTACGACCCGGTGAACCAGTACGTGACACTGGCCTGCATCTCCAACTCGGTCGGCGGCGACCTGACCAGCACCACGCGCTGGACCGGCGCGCGGCTGCAGGACGTGCTGGCGGACGTGGGACTGCAAGAAAACGCCCGCTTCCTGAAAATCACATCGGCGGACGGGTTTCACGAGACGATGGACCTGGCCTTACTGGATGAAGAACCGCGTATCATGCTGGCCTACCACTGGGACAGCATCCCGCTGCTGCAAAAACACGGTTTCCCGCTGCGTATTTACATCCCGGATCGCTTCGGCATGAAACAGCCCAAGTGGATCGAACACATCGAAGTGATGGAAGAAGACGAAAAAGGTTACTGGGTCGAGCGCGGTTGGGATAAAGAAGCCCGAATGCGGGCCACATCCGTGATCGACGTGGTGGCAGGTGACGCGGTCTATACCGGCGAGGACGGCCAGATGCGCGTACCCATCGGTGGGATCGCGCACGCGGGCGCGCGCGGCATCTCAAAGGTCGAAGTGCGGATCGACGAGGGCGACTGGATCGAGGCCGATCTGCGCGAGCCGCTGTCCGAAACGACGTGGGTGGTCTGGCGCTACGACTGGCCGTTTGAAGCGGGACGGCACAGCTTCGAGGTCCGCTGCTTCGAGGGCGACGGCACGGAGCAGATCACGGAGCGCAGTTCGTCCCATCCCAGCGGCGCGACCGGCATCCATAAAGTCACGCGGAGTCTGTAAGTTTACTCCTATCCCCCGACGCACCGGACGGCGCGCACCCCCTTCCCCCGTAAACGGAGAAGGGGGGTGCAAAAACGGCACGGCGTACAGTTCCCCCCTTCCGCGTGCGGGAAGGGGGTCGGGGGGAGGGGTAAATACCGTCTACTGGTAGCGCAAAATGTCGGAAACGGTCTTCCGTGCCGCGCTCAGCGACGGCCACAGGCTCGAAACGGTAGTCACGAGCAGCATCCCGACCAAGCCAATCACGATAGCGGTAGGCGAAAATTCAAATGGGAACGTTTCGCTAAAACCGGTGGCAGCCAGCAGCGCGTATTGGATCAGGACCATCAGCGGCAGTCCAACTACCCACGCAATCAAGCCCACAACTAACCCTTCGGTCAAAAACTGGATAGCGACGGTGGACGATCCCGCGCCAATCGACCGCATCACGCCGATCTCTTTCTGGCGCTCGAAAACGCTCATCGAGAGCGTAGTCA
>JAFGTJ010000143.1 GCA_016934195.1 Anaerolineae bacterium
GGGGATTTAGGGGGTGAGGCCGTGCCACCTAACAACTCGATGTTGTTGGCGAATTGGGCGCGTAGGGGCGCTGCTTGCCGCGCCCCGATCAAAAAAACAGGGCGCAGCAAGCAGCGCCCCTACGAAATGTGGCCCCATTGAATTCGCCAACAACATCAACTCGTTCGTGGACCCGTCGGCCCCCGGTTGACGCGCGCGGCGGACTGAGTACAATGATGCAGGGGCGTGACGCTCGCGCCCCTGAAATACTCGTTTTTCGAGGGGAAGTTTTGCCAGGGGACGCGCCGAATCCTCTGGCGTTTTTCATCTTCTAAGCCGCCAGCGGTCAGCCATAAGCAATCAGCAAAAACTGCTCAATGATGTGCATTGGCCTGGGGCTGAAGCATACCCCCATGAACAGCCCTCTCTCACGGGCGCTGACCACTGGCCGCTGATAGCTGATAGCTGATAGCTGCTTCACAAGGAGAAACACCCTATGCGAACCGTACCATTAGGCAATACCGGCGAACATGTCAGCGCGTTGTGCCTGGGCACGATGTATTTGGGCACGCGCCAGGACGAGGACACGTCGTTCCGACTGCTGGACCAGTACGTCCAGGCGGGCGGCACGTTCCTCGATACCGCCAATATTTACGCGCACTGGATACCGGAGGGACGGGGCGGCGAGAGCGAAGCCCTGGTCGGTCGTTGGATGAAGGCGCGCGGCAACCGCGATAAGCTGTTCATCGCGTCCAAAGTGGGCTTTGGCTACCAGGATGTGCCGGTCGGCCTGACCCCGGACCTGATCGAAGCCGAGTGCGACAAAAGTTTGCAGCGGCTCGGCGTGGACACCATCGACCTGTTTTACGCCCACGTCGATGACCGGAACACCCCGATCCGCGAGACGCTGGCCGCGTTCGACCGGCTGGTGAAGGCGGGCAAAGTGCGTTTCATCGGCGCTAGCAACTACCTCGCGTGGCGGCTGGAACGCGCGCACGCCGCCAGTAAAGCCGACGGACTGGTTGAGTTTTGCTGTCTTCAGCAGCGCCACACGTATCTACGGCCCAAGCACGGTGCAAGCTTCGGCGCGCAGCGGGCCGTGAACGATGATATGCTGGATTACGCGCGCTCACGCGGGGGCGAATTTACCATGCTGGCCTATTCCGTGCTGCTGGGCGGAGCCTACACCCGCGCAGATCGCCCGCTGCCGGACCAGTACGCCGGGCCGGATTCGGATGCGCGGCTGGCGGCGCTGCGGACCGTCGCGGAAGAAGTACGCGCCACGCCCAACCAGGTTGTATTGGCCTGGATGATGCAGAACGATCCGCCGGTCCTGCCGCTGATTGCCGCCAGCACGCCGCAGCAACTGGACGAAAATCTGGACGCGCTGGCGGTCCAATTGAGCGCCGAGCAGGTGCGGCGTCTCAACGCAGCAGGCGCGTAAAAAACCTCACCCTCCGACCCCCTCTCCACACGCGGAGAGGGGGCGCAGCGCGGCGGAGATGAGGGTTACATAACGCAAATTAGCGCCCCGCGATCCAGTCTTCCAGGTCCTGGCGGGAGCCGCGAAACTTGTTGAAGTCCACCACGTTGCTGCTGATGCCGCGCAGGTTGCCGGAATCGCTATACTGCCAGAACGTCCAATCATCCCACCCTTTTGGCAGCGCGGGCGATTCGATCCCCCAGTGCGCCACCCACAGCGGATAATCACCGAACTGGTTGGTCAGGTGCGCGTTCCAGTAGCCCATCGCGGTATAGATCAGGGGCGTGCGCCCGGTGCGCTGCGCGACGGCTTCGAGCCACGTCCGCACCCCGCTTACCATCGTCTCGTTCGATACCGCCTCGTTACCCTGTCCCTCGACATCCAGCACGGGCGCGATATCCAACGCGGTCAGATCGACCGTATCCAGAAAGCGCTCGACCTGCCCATTGACGTCTTTGTCGCCCCGGAAATAGTGATAAGCGCCGCGAATGATGCCCGCGTCTTTCATGCCCTGCCAGTTATCGGCGAAACGCGAATCGGTGAAGTGATCGCCCTCGGTGGCTTTGACAAAGGCGAACTCCACGCCGTTAGCGCGCACCGTGCCCCACCGGACCGCGCCCTGCCAGTGGGATACGTCGATCCCTTTGGCGAGCTTGACCGGGCGCACGATCTCGCCGCCGGATGCGCCCTTAAATTTGAGGACCAGCTTTTGCCCGACGGCGATGTGATTGGGATTGGCGATATGGTTGTCGTCCGCGATGCGCTCCCAGGTGATCAGGCCCTTGCAGACGCGGCTGGCGATGCTGCTCAAGGTATCCCCGGACTTGACAAAATAGATCATTTCGTCCGGTTGATCTGCCGGTTGATCATCGGGCGGCTCGTCGAGCAGATCAATCACCGGAATACTGGCCCGCTTACCGCCCTGCCCGCAGGTGATCAGTAATTCCTGGCCGACCGTGATCCGGCTGCCGTTGGCGATGTTGTTGTCGGCGGCGATTTTCTCCGGCGTGAGGTCGCCGCCGCACTGTTCGCGCGCGATGGTGTCCAGGGTATCGCCGGGCTGCACGATATACGGAAAACTGCCCACGTCGGGCGGCTCCGGGTCGCAGTTCAGGACCAGTTTGTCCCCGATCTGGATGTGGCGCGGATCGGTGATGTTGTTGTCCGCCGCGATCTGCCGCCATGTGATCCGGCCTTCGCACTGCTGCCACGCGATACCGCTCAGGGTATCCCCGGCTTTAACGGTGTATAGTTTTGGCATGGTTGTACCCTCGTGATCGCTAACACCCATTTTGATCATTATAGGGGAAAACCGGCGAAGGTGCGCCAGGCGTGGGGAGAGGGGAACTTATTCGTTCGGAGAAACCGGCGGCGGGGTGAA
>JAFGTJ010000144.1 GCA_016934195.1 Anaerolineae bacterium
ATCGATCCCATCCCGCCGCAGGCGCTCACCCCCGGCGAAGTCCGCGACGTACCGTTCGCCGCCACCGATCCCAACAACGATCCGCTGACCGCCTTCGCGGTATCCGACAACACCGGGATCGCCGCCGCCGTGATCAGCGCGCCGGGTGTGATCCAGATCACGGGCGGCACGGCAGGATCGGCCAATGTCACCGTGTCGGTCGAAGATGGGCGCGGCGGTTCGGCCCTGACCACCTTCACCGTGACGGTCCAGCAGACCAACCAGAACCCGGTCATTGATCCCATCGACCCGCAGACGCTCAGTTCCGGCGAGGTGCGTAATATCCCGTTCGTCGCCCGCGATCCCAACGGCGACATGCTGACCGCCTTCGCCGCCTCGGACAATACCGGGGTCGCCACCGCCGGGATCAGCGCGCCGGGAACCGTCCAGGTAACGGGCAATATGGCCGGTATCGCCACCATCACGGTCACGGTCGATGATGGGCGCGGCGGTTCGGCCCAGACCGCGTTTGCCGTGACGATCCAACCGGCCAACCAGAATCCCGTGATCGATCCCATTGCGCCGCAAACGCTCAACGCCGGGGAAACCCGCGATATCCCGTTCGTCGCCACCGATCCCGATGGTGATCCCCTGACCGCCCTCGCCGTATCGGACAATGCCGGGATCGTATCGGTGGTCATCAGCGCGCCGGGAACCGTCCAGATCACAGGCGCGGCGGGCGGGATGATCAACATCACGATCACGGTGGATGATGGGCGCGGCGGCGCGGCTCAAACGGTCTTTGCCGTGACGGTCCAGCAGATCAACCAAAATCCCATGATCGATCCCATCGATCCACAGACGCTCAATACCGGGGATGTGCGCGATATCCCGTTCGTCGCCCGCGATCCCGACGGCGACCTGCTGACCACCGTCGCCGAGTCGGATAATACCGGCGTGTTGCGCGCTTTCATCTCCGCGCCGGGCGTGGTCCAGATCACGGGCAGCGCGGCGGGCACCGCCAACGTCAGCATCGTGGTAGACGACGGGCGCGGCGGATCGGCCCGCGTCACGTTCACCGTCACGGTGGGCAACGTGGTACAGCCGCCGCCGGTAGGCGATCAGGTCGATTTGAACACCATCCAGGTGCTGCCCGCCATCACGGACGAGGTACAGAACACCGTCCGCCGCATCTATACCCAGGGGCAAACGCTGCCGGTCCCGGTCGATCCCGGTGTGTTCAGCGTGGCCGGGGATACGCCGCCCGATCAATTCCTGGTAGACCTGGGCGACGGCACGGCCAATTTCGGGGAACTTCAAAACGCCGCCGACCTGGACGCCCTGCTGTTCTACTACATCAGCACCGCGCTGCCGGTCGGCGGGAACAGTTTCCAGAGCGGCGGACTGCTCAGCAGCGATACGACCTGGACCGCCGGGGACCTGCTCGACCCGGTCCACAGCGATCCGGCGTGGTGCGAAGCCGGGGAAACGCCGCTGGCGTGCGAACTGCGTACCAACCGGCCCGCGATCCTGCTGGTGCTGGTCGGGCGTAACGATGTGATCAACGGTACACCGCTCGCCGATTTCCGCACCCAGTTGGATACTCTCATCAAAGTCAGCATCAGCCAGGGCGCGATCCCGGTGCTGTATACCCTGCCCGGCGATCCGGCCCGGACGCAGCCCTACAATACGGCCATTGTCCAGGCGGCGCAAGAAGCGAACGTCCCGCTGGTCAACCTGTGGCGCGGCATCCAGAACAACGCGCCCCAGACCGGTTTCAATCCCGATCTGACGCTCACGACTTCCGGCCTGGGCGACCAGTTCACGCCGGAACAGTTCAGCACCTACGGCGTGCCGGTCCGCAATATCCTGACGCTGCGTGTGCTGCGCGCGGTGCAGCTTGCCGTGCCGATTCCGTAGCAGCCTCACCCCCTATCAGGTACACGCACACCGCAGAACACAAAAAGTCCCCTCTCCGCCAGCGCAGGGGAGAGGGGATTTAGGGGTGAGGCTAACGGCGCGTCAAATTCCCACTACCCCATATCAAACATGGCCTGGAGCTTCAACGCCAGCCCCATATCACCCTTGACCTTGATCTTGCCCTGCATGAAGGCCATCATCGCGTTGAGTTCGCCGTTGACCAGCGCGAGATAGTCGTTCGCTGTCGCGGTCAGCGTCATGGTGGGATCGTCGTGCAGTCCCTCCCCGACCGTTGCCTGCTGATCGACCACCTTGATCCAGTAGTCGCCGCCGTTGTCGCCGGTCAGAACGAACTGGAACACCGCGTCCACGCCTTCCGCCTTATCGGGGTTGAAGCCCTCGTCGATGTTCTCAAAAATTTCCTGAATCGTACTCGGCATTAAACCATCCTCCTGAAATAGAGCTGTCAGCTATCAGCGTTCAGCCATCAGCATGTACCACTTGCTGACCGCCACGTATCAACCAGCCTAAACTATACCCAACCTATGCTCACCTGACGACCATCTTACGATTTCGCAACCATGCGGCAGCGCAGGAATACGAGCGGTTGCCAGCCCTGCCCGCGTCCGTTAGAATCCCCGGTAGAAAGGAAGGGCGCGGCTGCGGTAGTCTTGTCTTTAATCTGCGTTCAGCGTTCATCTGCGTCCCATTTTCTGCATTCCATTTCCCAGCCAACAGGTAGGAGGTCGCGCCGTGCTCACCAGCCCCAGCCAGATCGAACAGCCGGTCCTTGAAAGCCGGGTGCTTCGAGACAACCCGCTCGGCGATCCGCACGTCCGCCCAGTGACGGTCTACCTTCCCGCCGGGCATGACGAAATTCCCGACCGCCGCTACCCGACCATTTACCTGCTGAGCAGTCACGGCAATACCGGCCAGGGCCTCATGAACTGGCGTCCCTGGGACGTGACCATCCAGGGCCAGATCGACGCGCTGATCGCCGCCGGGACGCTCGGCCCGGTGATCGTCGTGATGCCCGATATGTGGACGCGCTTCGGCAGTTCGTTGTATGTCAACTCGGCGGGCATGGGCCGCTACGAAGACTACCTGATCCAGGAAGTGATCCCACTGGTGGACCGGAATTACCGCACCATCCCCGATCCCGCCCACCGGGGCGTGATGGGCCGCAGCAGCGGCGGATTCGGCGCGATCACGCAGGCCATGCATCACCCGGACATTTTCGGCGCGTTCGCCTGCCACAGCGGGGACCTTTACTGGGAATACACCTGCTTACCGAACCTCAGCCGGATGCACCAGCGGCTCGAAAAATTCGGCGGGCTGGACGCCTTTATCCGCGATATTCCCACCATCCGGCCCAAAGGCGGCCCGTTCTGGGACCTGATCATGACGGTCTGCTGGTCCGCCGCGTTTGGCGGCAATCCTGACGCCGCGCACGGCTTCGACCTGCCCATCGATCCGCAGACCGGCGCATTAAACGAGTCCGTGTGGGCGCGCTGGCTGGCCTGGGACCCGGTGCGTAAGCTGGACGATCCCGTCTACGCGGACGCGCTGCGCCAGATGCGGCTGGCCTATATCGACGTGGGCCAATACGACGAGTACCAGTTACAGGTCGGCGCGCGCCTGCTGCGCGACAAACTGACCGGCCTGGGGATCACGCCCGTCTACGAGGAATATCCCGACGGGCACCGCGACACCCATTACCGCTACGACACCTCCCTGCCCCGGCTGTACGAGGCGCTGAGTTAACACCATGCCGTCGCCGCCGTCACATGTGGTTCATGAAGGGTTAGCCCATCCTCATGTCCCCCTCCCCGTAAACGGAGAGGGGGAATCGGATCGAGCACGCAAGTCCCTCTCCGCTTGCGGGGAGGGATTTAGGGAGGGGCTAACGTCCACCACCCATAGAGGCATATGGCGATACGCCCCTACCAGGGCGCGGCAAGCAGCGCCCCTACAAAATGTGCGGCTTTTCTATCCCCTCCTGGTCGTCGCCCTGCTGATCCTGGCGGGGATGGCCTGTTCGCGCGGCGGCGGGGAAGACGTGATCTACGTGACGGCAACGCCCTACCGAGACGAACAGGGCACCATCATTATTCCGCCGACCGTGACCTCCGACGCGCCGACTAACACGCCGATCCAGCCCACGCCCAATCCCGCGCGCGCCATGCCGGAAACGACTGGTGGGACCGATGGCGGCAGCGTCTACACCGTCCAGCCGGGCGACACGCTGATGACCATCGCCGGGCTGTACAACACCACCATCGAGGACATTCTGGCTGCCAACAGCCTCTCGAATCCCAACGTGCTCGAAGTCGGCCAGCAGCTTATCATCCCCGGCGGCACGATCCTCTATGGGCCTGATAACAAACTGATTCCCGACAGCGAGCTGGTCTACGGGCCGAATGTGGGCGGCTTCAGCGTGATCAGTTCTGTCAAGTTCACCCAGGGATTTTTAAAAGCCTACTCCGAAGATATTGACGGCGAGATATGGAGCGGCGTGGAGATCATCGACTTCGTGGCACGCAATTACAGCGTGAATCCGCGCCTGCTGCTGGCCCTGCTGGAATACCGGGGCGGCTGGCTCAGCACGCCCTACCCCACCGAGGGCCAGATCACCTACCCGCTCGGCATCCTGACCGGCGGGCGCGAGGGCCTCTACCGTCAGTTGTGGGACGCCGCCAACGCGCTCAACGCCGGTTATTACGGCTGGAAATACCGGGGCACGCTGTCCACCGTGTTTGACGAGGGCCGCCAGGTCTTCTACGCGCCCGGTCTGAATCCCGGCACGGTTGGCGTCCAATACATGCTCAGCCTGACCAATACCGCCGAACAGTGGCAGCGCGACGTCCATCCCAACGGTTTTTTCCAGACCTACCTGAGCCTGTTCGGGGACCCGTTCGCGCTGGCCTACGAACCGATCACGCCAACGGACCTCGCGCAACCGGCCCTGACGCTGCCCTTCCCGCCCGGCGAGGAATGGGTGTATACCGGCGGACCGCACGGCGGCTACAACAGCGGGTCGGCCTGGAGCGCGGTGGATTTCGCGCCGCCCAAACCGCCCGACGACGTGTACGCGCAGCAAGGGCGCTGCTACATTTCGGCACATTGGGCCATCGCAGCGGCTCCCGGCGTGGTAGCGCGCAGCGGCGACGGTTACGTGATCCTGGACCTGGACGGCGACGGGGACGAGCATACCGGCTGGACGCTGGTATACCTGCACATCGACGATCACGAACGGATCGAAGCCGGGACCAAAGTCCAGGCCGGGGACCAGCTTGGACACCCGTCCTGCCAGGGCGGAGTCAGCAACGGGACCCATCTGCATTTTGCGCGGCGTTATAATGGCGAGTGGATTCCGGTCCAATGCACCAACTGCGCGCCGACCGTCACCGTGCCGCCGCTGGTCCTGGGCGAATGGACACTCCGGGGCTGGCCCAACCAGGAATACCAGGGCTACATGACGCGCATCAGCGAGGACGGCTACCGGCAGGCCGATCAAACCCGCGAATACACACAGAATAAGGTGATATGGTAGACAGACAACGCGCAAAAACGCGCATAACAGCGGCAGCAGCGGTGATTCTGATAACAATCCTGGCGGTGATTCTGGCCCGCGCCCGCGATTCCCGCGCCGCGCCGGACGTTCAAGGGAACCAGATCAGCCCAACGCCGATTCAGCTTCAGTTCCCAACCGCGACCGAAACGCCCGGCCCGCCCACCGAAACGCCGACCCGCACGCCCACGTCGATAGGCCGCCCGTATGCCGAGGCGCTCTCGGATGGGACCAATGTGCGCGCCAACCCGGATATCAATGCCAACCGGGTCGCGCAGATTTACCCCGGCACGCTCTACCCGGTCCTGGGTCGAAATTTTCAGTGGTACATGATCGAATTTCCCAACACGCCCAACGGGATCGTATGGGTCCACGAAAGCGTGGTGACTATTTCCGGCGACGAGACTCAAATCGCAGAGATCAACCTGGCCGACGTGCCGACGCTCGATCCGCTCTTTGCCAACGCGCAGGAAACCGCCGCCGTGATCACGCAAACACCGGGCGCGATTGCCAGCCTGACCGCGCGCGTCCAGATCACGCCGACCGGCCTATTCACCGCCAATCCGGGCGCGACCTTCACGTTGGCTCCCGGCCAACGCCTGCCAACCTTCACCTTTCCGGCTTACACGCCCACGCCGCTCGTGATTCCGCGCACCATGCCGGTCAGCGCGACCACCGACAGCAGCGGCGTTCCGCCTATTATTCCGATTCTGGTTTTGGGGTCACTGGGCCTCATGGGGCTGCTGGTGGCGTTCCTGCGACGGCTTTAAATCTCAGAACGCAGATGAACACAGATACACGCAGATTTTTGTTTTCGATCTGTGTTTATCTGCGTGTATCTGCGTCCCATTTTTTCACCGCGCCGCGATATCCAGCGCCACCAATACCACCAGCGCGACCCCGATCACCACCCACGCCAACCACCACCCGATCCCCGGTCGAAACACCGCCCGATCCGGTTCCGGCAAACGTGACACGCGGAAGCACAGCACTTGCAGCAGCACGCCCGCGCCCAACAGTCCCAATACGATCACCGTCAGCCACGCCGGGTCCAGGTAGCCTTTGCCCGCAAACTCGCGGAACAGGTCATCGCGCCACGCGAAGGTGGCATACGCGAACGTGCCCCATACGCTGAACCCGGCCCAGGGCGATCCGGTCAGCGTGACGGCCCACGCCGCCGCGATCCCGATCAGCACGTAGCCGCCCAACGCCGCCAGTCCCCAGGGCAGCGCGGGCGCGACGTTTTGCACCGCGATCAGCGTCCACCAGAGTCCGGCCAATCCACCCGCAATCCAGGCTGCGCGGGTAGATCCGATCCATCCGGCCAGTTCCGGCAGCAGCAACCCCCAAACCAGCCACGCGCCCACCAGCGGCAGGATCACCACCGCGAACAGGATTTCGAGTTCATACGAAACCGGGTGCAGGTCCAGACCGAGCAGCGCATCACCCAGATCGGTCAGCGGCGGCGGACGGTCCAACGCGCCAGCGGCCCGTTCCAGGCGACTGTTGGTCCAGTCCATCAGCCACCAGGACGGTGCCCACAAACACAGCACCACCAACCCGGCCAGGATCAGGCTCACCGGCTCCGGCAGCGGACCGGGCACGTCCCGCCAGGAACGCGACCCGATTCGGATGACTACCAGGATCGCGCCGCCCATTGCCAGCGCATTGAGCACATAGCGGACCGTCAGCAGGCCGGAGTCGGCCAGCGCGGTTTGCGCCGCCAGCAGGCCCCCACCCAGGATCGCCACGCCCCACAGCGCAGAATTTGCCGCACGATTTGATTGTCGCTTCATAAACACTATTCCCGCTAACCCGCTGAATGCTGACGGCTGATAGCTGAATGCTGACGACTAATATAAATCTACCCAGCACCGCCCAATCTCAACCACGCACGTCGTCACGTACCGCCCATCATACCGCACATCAAACGTTTCGCCCGTCCAGAACGTGACCCAATCGCTGGCCCACCATACCTGTCGTTTCTGGCAGGCATTCGGACGGCGCGGTTCGCTCACGCCGTAGCCCCAGAACCCCATACAGTTCTCCGCCCGCAGCGCCGCGCCGTTCCATTCGGGCGATTGCAGCCACGCGCTGGCCGCCACGTACTGCGTCCCGGCGAAGCTCAGTGACAGGACGTCCAGGTCCTCCCCGGACACGTTGATCAGATCAAACGTGGGCAGGTACGCATTATACACCAGCAGCAGTTCGGCCTCGTTCGGATTGACCGGCGGTATCACGATTGATCCTACCGTCGGCTCGACCGCTGATTTCGCATTCGGTCCCGCCCCGGCAGGCAGCGCGGTAGGCGTTGCCACCGCCAGCGCAACCGGCTGTTCCACCGCCGCGCCGACCAACGTCTGACCCACGCCTTGATTATGGGCGGCCAGCGTGCCGGATGCCTGAGCATCATTGCTGCCGCTCGCCGTGTGGGTCAACGCCAGGATCAACAGGAACACCAGCACCATCACCACGCCCACCGCCGCCGCGATCCAACGCACCGGGCGGCGTTTCCGGCGGCGGCGCACCGGCAGCGGCGGTTGGTGCGCGGGCAGCGTCACGTAAGGATCAAGCGGGATATTCGCCTGAAACTGAACGCCCGACCACCGTAAAGCCAGCATCAACTGTTTAAGGGCCATATCATATTCACGCTGGTAAAAATCAATATATTGCAGCCGGTGAATCTGAAAATGCACTTGCGCCGGTCGATAACGCACCGGGATCAGCGGCTTGCCCTGGTCCAGTAAATACTGCCATTCGGCCTGGACATTATGCGATTTCATGGAATCCGGCGAAATGACCAGCACCATCGCCTCGCAGTCGTCCAAACCGCGCTGGATCACGTCGCTCCAGTTTTGCCCGCCGGGGATATCTTCGATGTCGATCCACACATCTCCGACCAATAGTTCCAGATCAGCCGCCAACCGGCACACAAAGTTCCGATCTTTGCGACTATAACTCAGAAAGACGCCTGTCATACAAACCATTCCTTAACCCCGCGCAAACCCTATCCAACCCTAAGTATAAATCACAACCGCCATTCCCCCAATACTTTCTCAATTTTTTTAGGATAAAATTCATTAGTTAGCCTCTTGACATGGTACTATCTTCCTGTTACACTTTCCATTGAATGAACGTTCAATCTAATTTGGACCGCGTATATCGCATAAGCAGCCGCCGATGAGCGACAAACGACACGCCATTCTCGATGCCACCCTGACTCTCGTCGCCCAACACGGCTTTCACGGGACGTCTATGTCCATGATTGCCAAAGCCGCCGGGGTCAGCGCGGGAATCATCTACCATTATTTCGACAGCAAGGACGCGCTGATGATCGCGCTCTACAGCGATATCAAGCGCCGCCTGGGGCACGAAATCATCGCCGGATTTGCCGACGATATGCCGCTGCGCGACGGGTTCCGCTGGGTGATGCTGACGTTCCTGGATTTTTACACGCGCCGCCCGCACGAAACCGCGTTTGTGGAACAGTTCGCCAACTCGCCCTACATGACGCCGCATCTCGAAGCGGAATTCGCCGACGACTACGCCCCGGTGATGGCGCTCATTGAGCGCGCCATCCACGAAGGCGTACTCAAGCCCATGCCGTTTGAAATGATCGTCATCTTCACGTCCGATATCGCGCTGACCCTGGCGAAAAAACATACCGCCGGGCTGCTGGTACTCAATGATGCGCTGAAGAATCTCGTGATCCGGGCGTGCTGGGATGCGCTGACAATCTAGTCTCTTTTTTCGCTCATATTGAATGAACGTTCAATCTAATTCGGGTCAAGTTTCACAAATCATTCAGAAATTATCCACCCATCACATACCAGACCACCTAAAGGAGCCTATAACCCATGACTGAAACCCACTGGACCACCCACAATATTCCCAACCAGACCGGCAAAGTCGCCATCGTGACCGGCGCAAACAGCGGCATCGGCTTTGAAGCCGCCCGCACGCTCGCCGCGAAAGGCGCGCAGGTCGTGATGGCCTGCCGTAACCTGGAAAAAGGCCAGACCGCGCTCGACACCATCTGCCGCGACCACCCCACCGCCCAGGCCGAACTGATGCTGCTCGATCTCGCCAGCCTGGACTCGGTGCGGGCGTTCGCGCGGGCGTTCCAACTCAAATATCCCCGGCTCGACCTGCTGATCAACAACGCGGGCGTGATGGCGCTGCCCAAGCGCCGCGAAACGGCGGACGGGTTCGAGATGCAGTTCGGTGTCAATCACCTGGGGCACTTCGCGCTGACGGGTCTTTTGCTCGACCGCCTGATCAGCACCCCCGGCGCGCGGATCGTCTCGGTCAGCAGCGGCGCGCACGCGATGGGCCGGGTCGAATGGGACAACCTGAACGCCGAACGTAAATACGGACAGTGGTCGGCCTACGGGCTGAGCAAGCTTGCCAACCTGCTGTTCACCTACGAGTTGCAGCGCAAACTGGCCGCCGCCGGGGTAGACGTGATCGCCGCCGCCGCGCATCCCGGCTACACCGCCACCGATCTCCAACGGCATTCCGGTTTTTTCAGCGTCTTGAATCATATCATGGCGCAGGATATCCCAACCGGCGCGCTGCCCACCCTGCGCGCCGCCACCGATCCGGCAGTCTCCGGCGGCGACTACTACGGGCCGGACGGTTTCATGGCGATGCGCGGCTACCCGGTCAAGGTGGACTCCAACAAACGGTCACACGATGAAGCGGTCGCGGCGCAGTTGTGGACCACCTCCGAGGCGCTGACCGGCGTGACCTATTCCGCGCTGATCTCTTGAGCGAAGCTATCACATCAAAATATTCCGTGTGTGGAGAAACGGTTCCCGCCGTTTCTCCACACCTGACAGTTAAAACACACTTAAATGAAAGTTGTTAAATTCATTGTATTTTTATTAAAAATAAAATATAATAAAATCATTGCCCTGATGTGTGTTAAGAGGTGGGTTATGTTGAAACAAACCGTTGGGATTGACCATGATCGGGAAAATCGCACGTTGCGGAGAAACGTGTCACGGATTGTCATTTCGATCATGCTCGTCGCCGTATTTCTCCTGGTTCTGGCTTCCCCTGTGGCGGCAGAACCACCCGCCGGAGGGCCGATTATGTGTTCCGGGGTGGTGTATGGTGATGGGCTTGTAACGCCCGGAGAAGGCACCGTACACATCCAGCTTCGCAGCGCACCCGACACGGAATACCAGTTGGCCGCGTGCGCTGGACCATTTGAGTTATCCGGCGCGATAACCGTAGAAGCCACGTTATCTTTCCCGAACGATACCGTCGAGGGGTCAACCGGGTTTGGCTTGCAGAACAACTGGTTTGAAGACCCCAACGGGGTATACGCGCTCCAGGGAATCTGGTTCAGCCAGTCAGGTAATACCGGCAGCCAGATGTTAGCCTCCGTGTTCATGCCAGGACTGGGCCAGTTGGACTCTGTGCCAATCGCGGTCGCCGATCCCAAAGCCTGGAATGACTACAAAATCGTGGTGTCCGAAGATTCTCCAGGGCAGTATGTGGCCCACTTCTTTGTCAACACGGTTGAAGTGACCGCTATCACGCTGGTCGCTGCGCCCTGGCTGGTCCGCGTGGAGTTGTGGAACGATAACCAGCAGGTCGGCCAGGACCTGATGCCGTATCTGGTCAGTATCACGCAGTTGCAGCAAGTCAAAGCAAAGCGCGTGGTCGCTGTGCAGCAGTAACAGGGGAAATTTCCCCCAACCGTTCACGGGCGGGCTGTGCAGCGATCTTGCACCCGCCCATTCCGCCTTCCCCCAACCCCCAGATAAGATGGTATAATCCCCCACTCCCCGGTTCGCTGGGGACGACGGTTTATTTTCAAGGGAGCCAAACACATTATGACCATCACGGTTTCGCACATCAACGACGTATGTGTCCTGGAAGTCGCCGGACGGATCGACAGCGACAGCGCGCCCCACATGGGCGGTGAACTGGACCAGGCGCTCGCCCAGGACCGGCACCAACTCGTGCTCGATATGGG
>JAFGTJ010000145.1 GCA_016934195.1 Anaerolineae bacterium
AGTTGGTGATGGGTCCCGGTTTGGTGTTCACCAGCCCTGCCAAAACCAACCACCAAAAACTAACAACCAATAACCACCCACTGAGGAGATTTTCCCCATGCGAATCGTGATCATTGCCATCGGGTCGCGCGGCGATACCCAGCCCTATGTCGCGCTCGGAACCGGGTTGCAGCGGGCCGGGTACGACGTGCGGATCGTGGCGGGCGACAACTTTGCGGAGTTCGTCACGGCGCGCGGGCTGGACTACGTGCCGCTTGGCGTGGACCTGGAAGATTACGTGAACAACCGCATTTTGGGCGCGCTGGAAACCGGCTGGAACACCTTCCGGGCATTACGCGAGGTGCTGCAAGAGGGCATCCCCTACATGGACGCCATTTTCAGCAGCGTATCCCAGGCGTGCCAGGACGCGGACGCCCTGGTCGGCGGGCTGGTGGGCGGCATAACCGGCTTTCACTTCGCGGAGTATCACCGGATTCCGATGTTCTGGGGCCTGACGATCCCGCTGCCGGGCCGCACGCGGACGCGCCCCAGCCCGATTTTTCCGGTCGGCGTGCCGCGCGCCTTCAATGGGTTGACGTATACCATCATGGAAAGTTTCCTGTTTCGGACGCTGCGCTCGTTCACGACGCAGTGGCGCGCACGGCTCGATCTTCCGCCGCTGCCGCGCGCGCCCGGTTACGGCTACGGGATGCTGCACGGGCGTCCGGTGGTGGAACTGCACGCCGTCAGCCCCTCGGTGCTGCCGCATCCCGCCGACTGGGGCGCGCACCGTCACACCACCGGCTACTGGTTCCTGGATCACGACCCGGCCTGGACTCCGCCCGCCGCCCTGGTGGATTTTCTGGACGATGGACCGCCGCCGGTCTATGCCGGGTTTGGCAGCATGAGCAGCCGCGATCCCGAACGCATTACCGGGATCGTGCTGGACTCGCTGCGGCGGGCCGGTCAGCGCGGCGTGATCGCGACCGGGTGGGGCGGCATTCGCGCCGCCGATCTGCCGGATGACGTGTTCCTGCTGCGAAGCTGCCCGCATGACTGGTTATTTCCGCGTATGGCGGCGGTGGTCCATCACGGTGGGGTGGGCACGACCGGGGCCGGACTGCGGGCCGGAATCCCGGCGGTGATCGTGCCGTTTTTCGGGGATCAGGCATTCTGGGGGCGGCAGGTGCGGGCATTGGGCGTCGGGATCGACCCGATTCCGCGTAGATCGCTGCACGCCAACCAACTGTCCTACGCGATCCGCATCGCGGCTACACACGGTCCCATGCGGGAGCGGGCAGCGGCGCTCGGCGCGCGCATCCGATCCGAGGATGGCATCGGCTGTGCGGTGAACGTGATCGGGCGTGCGCTAGAAAACCGGCGTTAACTGCTTCCCAACGCCTCAAGACGCGCCAGCCACGCGGCAAAGTGCGCGCACTGCTGGATGCCAACCGTGCCGGAATACTCACGCCCGCCGAACACACCGAACTGGACGAATACGAGCGGATCGATCATGTGGTAAGTCTGCTCAAGATTCGCGAGCGTCAGCGGTTGGCGAAGCGGGAATGAGCTGCCACCGTTACCGCGTCATTACTCCGCCCCCACCACCGGCAGCCACACGCGGAACGTCGTCCCGCGCCCCGGAATCCCCTCGCTGAAAACCTCGATCCGGCCCTGGTGACGGTCGATGATCTCTTTGGCAATCGCCAGCCCCAACCCGGTTCCCCGCGTGCTGGACTCGAGGCCTGCCGTCCCCCGGAAAAAGCGCTCGAACAGGCGCGGCTGCTCGTCCGGCGGGATACCCGGCCCGGTATCGGTCACACTGAACCCAGCCATTTCGCCGCCCGTTTGCGTGGATACCGCCACCTCGCCCCCGGCGGGCGTATAATCCAGCGCGTTGGTCAGCAAAATGCTCACTACCTGCCCGATCAATCCCGCATCGGCGTAAACCGGCGGCAGTTCCGGCGCGAGCGCGGCCCACAGGTTCAGCCCTTTTTCCTGGGCCAGCGGCTCGCGGTCCTCCACGTATTCGCGGACCAGCGGATTGAGCCTGGCCGGGGCCAGCACGACGCGGACACGGTCCTGGTCCAGCCGCGAGAGGAATAACAGGTCTTCGATGGTGCGCGCCTGCCGGTTCACTTCGCGCCGCATCACGTCCATATGGCGCTGAATATCCTCTGGACCCTGCTCCAACAGGTGCAGGCGCAGCTTGAGACTGGTCAGCGGCGTCTTGAGTTCGTGCGATACCATCGAGACAAACTCGTCCTTCGCCCGGTTCGCCTCCTGAAGTTCGGCGGTGCGTTCATCAACGGCCCGCTGCAACGACTCGTTGAAGGTTTCCAACTGGCTGTAAATCTGGGCGTTGTCAAGGGCAATGGCGGCATGGCGCGCAAACCCCACGAACAGCCGCAGGTCTGCCGGGGTGAAAGGCGTCCCCGGTTCGCGGTTGATGACCATCGCCCCGATCACGCGCTCGCGCACGATCAGCGGCGCGACCATGACGTGCGCCTTCTGGTTGGAATCGGATTTGGGCGCGACCAGCGAGCGCGGATCGTTTTCGGCATCATTGACCAACAGCGGCTCCCGGTGCTGGACCGCGTAACCCGTCAACCCCCGGCCTACCGGCAGCGTGATCGCCATGATCTCATCGATATACGGGCTGAACGCCAGGATCGGGCACAATACCCTGCCGTCTTCTTCCAGGCGAAAAATGATAAACTCGCTGCCGTGTAATAAACTGGTCGCGCGCTCGGCGATCAGGGCCAGCAGCGCGTCCAGGTCCAACGTGCTGGAAAGATCGCGGCTGTTCGCCAGCAGGCTTTCGAGTTCGCGCTGGCGTTGCCGGAGATCGGCTTCGGCCTGTTTGCGAACCGTGATATCCTTGATCACGTTCATGAGCGCCTGGGGCGTGCCGTCGTTGTCCCGCACCAGCGAGGTATCGATCTCGGCTTGAAACCGCGTGCCGTCGCGCCGCATCAAGCTATATTCGATCCCGGACATCATCCCTTTTTCGAACAGTTTTTGCACGTTGTCCAGGACCCGTTCCCGATCTTCGGGCGCGAAGAAATTCAATACGTTCTGGCCCAATAAGTCATTGGCGTGCGCCACTCCAAACATATCCAGCGCGTGTTGGGAAGCGTAGGTCAGGCGGGCATCCAACGAGGTCATCACCAATCCATCGGGGGCAGTTTCCACCAGCATCCGGTACAGCATCTCCGATTCGCGCAGCGCCGCCGCGACTCGTTCCCGTTCGGCGATCTCGCGCTGTAATTCGATGGTGCGTGTCTTCAGCGGGTTAAACAGTTGGCGGCGGACCACCCCGTAGCCCAGAATCGTGACACTCACGGTATTGGTGATGGACAGAACCGGAAACTCAATTTCCAGTATCCCGCCTACCACGAATCCGGCCAGCAGGACCAACAAGCTCAAACGTAGAAACGGCTCCTCGATCTTGCCCCGCGCCTGCCGGAACAGGACCAGCGCCCAGAACATATAGACCAGCGGCACCAGCGCCACCAGCAAGCCCCAACCGGTCAAATCTACCGTGACGGAGCCATTCGGGTGCAGGGTGGGATTGGCAACGATCTGGTGCCGGAACAACGGCACCCCCAACCCGCCGATCAGCGCCAGTCCTGTGATCGTACCCCGGTTGATCCAGGCGGTGTCCCAACCCACGTAGCGGCTGGTAAAAAACAGCAGCAGCGGTCCCATGATCGCCAGCGCGAACGTGCCCAACTCGACCAGCAAGAGGGGATTGCCCCGGTCCAGCCACAGGGCCAGACGCCACAGAATCGAACAGATCGCCCACACCGCTTCCGACAGGGTAAACAGCGCAAACCAGCGATTTAGCGGATTGCCCGGTTCTACGCCAAACACGAGCAGCGTCAGCGCGAAGGCAATCAAAGCGGAGAGGCTGAGGGCGCTGATATCAATCCAGAATAACGGCATGATGCGGCGCTCCTGATACACGCTTACACCCTGTATTGTATAGCAGCCCGTTTTCTTGCGCTTGAGCGTACCGGTTATGAGCTGGTAATGCCGGGTAACAGGTCATCGTTTCGCCGGTAGAGCACCGCGTTACCTCGTTTGCCGACCACCGCGATCACGTCCAGGGCGCGCAGGCAGTAGGCCATCTGCTGCGCCAACCGGCGCGGACGCCCGATCCCGGCGGCGAGATCGGCGGTGGTAAACGACTCCGGCAGATCGTCCGGCAGCAGCGCCGCGAGTCCGGCGGGCGTCTCGAAGGGATGCGACTCGATCACGTCCAGCAGCCGCCGTTCGCGGATCACCCAGCCGCCCCGCCGTCGATGTCGCCGTCCCCCGCGCCGGGGATTGGGATCACGGCGGCGCAGTTCTTCGGCCTGCACCAGCAGCACGTCCAGCGAAAACGCCGCCTCGTCCAGCAGCGCGGGGAGATGCACCAATTCCGCGAACACGTCCACTACCGCGCCGCGTTTGGGCGATTTGCGGCGGCTGAGCGGCGTCCCGTGATCGGGATCGGCGGGGTCCAACCGGACGATCCACTTTTCAACGGCGACGGGATACACCAGCCGGACAGCATGACCCGCCGCCAGCAGCGCCCGCAGCTTGGACCGGATCGCGGTGAAGTGGCCGGTCTGGATTTCGATCAGCAGGTCGCCGCGTATGATATCGATCACGTAACCGTCCAGCGGGACCTCGCAGGCGTCCCCGTCGCGGGCGTACCATGCCTTGAGCGCGGCGTGTAGCGGTTGTTCGTTCAGCGTTCCGATGGACATGACAAACTCGATTCATCGCGTTCTTATAAATATATTATAGTTTAACAAGGCTATCGTTGTTATTACACAATAATACAGCCTTCATTGCCCGAAATAGGGCGAGGGAAACCGATGACTGGATAGTATAAACCAGTTTTAGTGAATCACGATTTTGGTTTTTGACCCTCACCCTACATCCCGCTCCCTCAGAGGGTTTCTAAAAAGGGGCGGATTAACGCGGATTAACAATGTGATTGCCGCCGTTTACCTCACCCCCTGGCCCCCTCTCCACACGCGGAGAGGGGGAGATAGGCGACGATCAAGTCCCCTCTCCGTATTTGGAGAGGGGATTTAGGGGTGAGGTAAACCCTTGCTGACTTCATACCCCGGACTTTCTCGAAACCCTCTCAGGGCGAGGGGCCGGGGGTGAGGGTTGAAAACGACGCGCGTGCGTAACGTCAGTTACCAGTTCACCCCACAGGCTCGTACAGGTTATGATAGACCCCGTTCCGCTGCAAGAGTTCGGTATGCGTGCCGCTCTCGACCAGCCGCCCCTGCTCAAATACCAGGATGCGGTCGGCCTGTTCGATGGTCGAGAGCCGGTGCGCAATGATGAACGTGGTCCGGCCCCGCATCAGGTCTTCCAGCGCGGCCTGCACCAGCTTTTCGGATTCGGAATCCAGCGCCGAGGTCGCTTCGTCCAGAATCAGGATGCGCGGGTCCTTGAGGAACGCGCGCGCGATGGTGATCCGCTGGCGCTGCCCGCCCGACAGCAGCGCGCCGCCTTCACCGACCTGATAATTGAAGCGGTCCGGCAATTGCCGGATGAAATTATAGGCGTTGGCGGCTTTAGCGGCGGCGATCACGTCGGCGTCGGACGCTTCCGGCCTGCCGTAGCGGATATTGTCCCAGATCGAGCCGCTGAACAGGATCGGGTCTTGCAGCACCACGCCGATCTGCCGCCGCAGCGATTTAACCTGCACGTCGCGCACATCTATATCATCGATCCGCACGCTGCCGGATTCCACGTCGTAAAAACGCGGGATCAGGCTCACGACGGTGCTTTTGCCCGCGCCGCTGGGTCCCACCAGCGCGACCTTTTGCCCCGGTTCGACCGTAAAATTGATGCCGGTCAGGACCGCGCCGGGGGCGTCGGTATTATGGTAGGTGAAAAACACGTCGCGGAATTCGACGCGGCCCAACACGCCGTCCAGCCGGACCGCATCCGGCTTGCTGCGGATTTCCGGCTGCATGTCGATGATCTCGAATACACGGTCCAGCGCCGCCATGGAGTTCGAGAACACGATATTGAGTTCGGAAAAGCGCTGCAACGGGGTATACAGCGGCCCCAGATACAGGCTGACGGCGACCAGTTCCCCGACCGTCAGGCTGCCGCCGATCACGCGGTAGCCGCCGTACAGCATCACGATCAGCGGCGCAAGCTGCACGATCACGCCCGTCACCGTCATGTTGGTGCTTTGCAGGGTGACGCGGTGCATGGTCGTTTGCAACAGGTGCGACGAGTCCTGGTGGAAGGATTTTTCCTCGTTTTTCTCCTGGGTGAAGGCGTGGACGACCCGGCTGCCCGCGATTTTTTCCTGCACGTTGCCGGAAATGGTGGCGATCTCCTGCTGAACCTGGTAGCTGGAGGCGCGAATCTCTCCATTGAGGCGGCGGAAAAAATACAGGTACAGCGGGAATGTGACCAGCGCCACCAGCGTCACCGGGACGTCAATACGCAGCAGGAAATACAGGATCAGCACCAGCGAAAACAGGTCCATCCAAATATTGGTCAGCGCCGCGCCGACCAGATTTTGGGCCAGTTCGATATCGCTGATCAGGCGCGAGACGATCCCGCCGGACTTGTTGCGGTCGAAGAACGACGGCGACATGCGCAGGATGCGGTAATACAGGTCACAGCGCAGGTCAAAAACGGACTGGTGCCCGGCTTTGCCGGAAAAATAATGGCGCACGAAAACCAGCGGCGACCAGAAAAATACGAATACGGCCATCATGCCGCCCACGTAGAGGTACAATTCGTGGCGTTTTTCGTCCACCGTGAGCGTATCGTTCAGGTATACGTTATCGATCAGGTGGCGCGAGATTTCCGGCACCAGCAGCGGCACGCCAAACTTGACGATCCCGCCGAGGACGGCGAGCAGCACGTACCATTTATACGGACGGACATAGGCGAGAAAACGGATAAAGTTACTGGGCCTGGATTCGGGCGGAGAGTCGGACCTGGCTGGCTCGGAAGGGGGTCCCTGTGTGGCGGGCATGATGGTGGGCGGTGGCTCCTCATCTCAGCGGACGGTTACCGTCCATTATGGCCCGGTCCCGGCGTGGATTCAAGGGTGAGCTTGCTTCGGTACTGTATCGAATTCGGTTGAAAAACGGCCTCCCCCCCCGGCCCCAACGCAACCGCAGGTTGCGCCTCCATTTCGAAATGGAGAGGGGGATTGAGGGGGTGAGGCCGTTTTCACGCACACATCCCAAGTCAGCAACAGGTCATTCGTGGCCCCCCTCTCCGTTGGGGTGCATTCGGAAATTGGGGCAGGTTTGTTTCTGTAGGGGCGCTGCTTGCTGCGCCCGGTGTAATGTTTTCCAGGGCGCGGCAAGCAGCGCCCCTACCCAAAGGGAATTCGCCCCCAAATCCGAATGCACCCTCTCCGTTGCACGGGACGGCGCGGCGTGGCAGATAAGAGTATACTGGAAAGGAGTCGCCGCGTTTTGTCGTATGTGTTGATTGTCAGGTTTGCGTCTATACAATCTGAATTGTAACGGATAAGCGGTGGAGGTTTTTATGTTCCACAGCCTGCGCTACAGGCTTACCGCGATTTTTATTGGATTGGCGATTGGCCCATTAATTCTGGTGGCGATTGCAATTGAATACCGGAGTTTTTCGAGTCTGGAACAGCAAAGCCTGACGTTGCAGCGCGAACTGGCTACGCGGGTAGGGGACGAACTCCAGACGTTTATCGAGGAACGAACCCGCGAATTGGTACTCCTCAATGGCCTGGAACATCTCGCCTCGCTTCCCCCAAACCGGCAGGGCGCGGCATTGGGAATCTTGTTGTCGCGCCAGCAAATTTACCAGAGTCTCGTATTGGTGGATATCAAGGGGCAAGAGTGGGCCGCCGTTTCACGCCATGACGGTACTGGGGGCGCGCAAGTGAGGCAGTGGGCCGAAGAGGAAGCGTTTTTGTTCCCGCTGACACAGGGCGAATTCTATTATAGTCCGGTGAGCTTCGATGAAAATACGCACGAACCGATGATGCTTGTGTCGATACCGGTGACCGATTTACGCAGCGGCGCTATCACGTTTGTCCTGGTGGCAAATCTCAAGCTCAAACCGATCTGGGACCTGCTGTCACACACCGAACTTTCCAGCGCGAGTGATGTGTATGTCACCGACCGGGCGGGGCACGTTCTCGCTCACCGCAACCCGTCGGTTGTGCTGCGCGGCACGATGGCCGATATCCCCGCCCGCGATGGCCGGGCAACCGGCCTGACGGGAAACAAGGTTTTCGCGGTTAAAAAAGTGCTGCATTTCGGCCAACAGGAGTTCGTTATCATCGCTGAACAGCCGGTGTCGGTTGCGCTGGAATTAGCCAATGAGACGCTGCGCATGACGGTGATCGCCACCTTAGTCGCGCTGGGTACGGTGGGCCTCCTGGTGATATTTTCCGTTCGCCACCTTGTCAGGCCGATTGAGCATGTGGCCCACCTGGCTCAGGCGATTGGGCGGGGCGATTTTTCGCGGCAAATCCACGTTTCCACGCGCGACGAGGTGTATGAACTGGCCGTCACATTCAACAGCATGAGCCGCCGGTTGCAGGAATCCATGTCCGGGCTTCAGCAGGAGATCGCGGAGCGCGTACAGGCGCAGGAAGCGCTGACCGTCAACGTGCAAACCGCCATCGAGTTTCAGGATCGGCTGAAAGCGCTGCATGACGTGGATATCGAGCTATCACAGGAGACGAGTCTGGATGACCTGTATCGCCGCGCCATTGAGTTAGGCCGCAGCAGGCTCGGTTTTGACCGGCTGGGGTTATTCCTCATCAGCGAGGACGGTAAACTGATGCTCGGCACGTTTGGGACCAACAAAGAAGGGGATGTGATCGATGAACGTGAATTAGTTAACGAGATCGCGAACGACCCCTATATTTCACAGGCAATTCAGAGCAAATCGCCGGTGACGATCTGGTCCGATAAAAAGTTAATGAATAACTGGCAGGAAGTCGGCAGCGGGTGGGGCCTGATGGCGGCCTTATGGGATGGGGATCGGACGATTGGCTGGCTGGCGGCTGATAACCTGGTCCGGCAGGAACCGCTGGCCGCGTACCAGCCCGAACTGCTGACCCTGTTCGGTTCGACCCTGGGGCACCTGGTCAAACAGTTGCAGGCGGGCGAAGCCTTGCGCGAACGTGAACTGAAATACCGCGCTTTGTTCCAGCAAACGACGGACGCGGTGTTCCTCAGCGACCTGGACGGCAATCATATTGACGTCAACCAGCGCGCGGCGGATATGTTGGGCTATACGGTGGAAGAACTGGTCGGGCTGTCGTTCCGCGAGATTGTCGCCCCGTCCGACCGGGCGAGCAGCGCGAATGTCTTGAACGCCCTGCAAACGCGGCAGAAAATCGCGCCCCATGAACGGATGCTGCGCACCCGCGACGGCGTGGAGTTCCCGGTTGAGATCAGCGTCGAGTTGGTGGAGGATGAGGACGGCAACCCGCTGCACATCCAGCGCATCGTGCGCGACATCACGACTCGCAAGCGGGATGAAGAACACCGCATAACGCTCGCGTTTGAAAAAGAACAGATGCGGCTTTTGACCGATTTCATCACCGCCGTTTCCCATGAATTTCGGACTCCGCTGTCCATCATCAACACCCGGCTGTACCTGATCGAGCGCGCCGGGAACCCCGGCGACCGCGCGGTGATGGCGGCAGTTATCAAAGAGCAGGTGACTTATATCGGGGAACTGTTCGAGGCCATGATCACCATGACGCGCCTGGGCGGTGGCAGTGTCACCATGAACATGCGCCCGCTGGATGTGAACACCCTTCTGCGCAGCATCGAAGTCCAGACGAGCACGCTCGTTCAGGCCAAACAGCAGTCCTTAGCGCTGCGTCTGGCCCCTGATCTCCCGCCCGTTCATGGGGATGAAAAACACCTGTACAGCGCCTTGCTCCAATTTGTCGAAAACGGCATCCGGTTCACCCCGGAGCAGGGGACGATCACCATCCAGACCGCCTCCGTAGAAGACGGGGTCGTGGTGACGGTCACGGACACCGGAATCGGCATCGCGGCGGAGCACCTGGACCACATCTTCGATCACTTTTTCCGCGTAGACGCGGCGCGCACCGAGCGCGGCGCGGGCATGGGTCTGCCGATAGCCCAGCGCATTATCGACATTCACCAGGGCCGGATCGAAGTGGACAGCGAGCCGGAGACCGGCAGCACGTTCAGAATTTTCCTGCCCACCCACCCGGACGGTCGGACTACAGACTAG
>JAFGTJ010000564.1 GCA_016934195.1 Anaerolineae bacterium
GCCCTCATTGACGCCGTATCCGACCGCGACGGCGTACCCGACCTATACGGTCCTGCCCTCATCGACGCCGTATCCGACCGCGACGGCGTACCCGACTCATACGACCCTGCCCTCATCGACACCTTATCTGACCGCGACGGCGTACCCGACCTACACCCCGCTGCCGCCCACTTTGACGCCGAGTCAGGTTCCCCCGGCATCCATCGGGGACGTTGTGGAAGGACGCCTGTGGAAACTCAAAGTTGTTGGCGTTGATACGGCTATCGAGTTTGGCCCGCGTTATTTTGAGGAAGGCACCCAGTTTCATTGGATTATTGTGACGGTCGAATACACTTATCTCGGCCCGGAGGAAGCGGATTTTTACCCCATGTCGGTGAATCTGGTGAATATCGGCCCGGAGTATACCGGGTGGTCCAGAACCCCGGTAATGTACCAGCGCCAGGATTCGCCCGATGTGGTTGATTTCACCAATACCACGACGACCATTGCTGTTGCTCCTGGTGACACGCAAACCGGGCTGTTTGCCTATGGTTTCCCGGACTCCTATACGGACTTTGCGCTGGTCTTCCCCGACATGCCGGAGATTTTGGTTACGGTCGAGCTGCCGCCGCCCACGCCTACGCCAATACCGACGCTTGTGCCGACACTTGTGCCAACCCTGGTCCCCCCTGCGGAACCGACCGTAGAGCCTACGGAAGCCGCCGAAGCGCCCACCACCGACCTGGGGGTGATTACCATTGGGGTGAACGCGGAATATTCGCCGTTTGAGTATGTGGACGAGAACGGCGATATCGCGGGTTTTGATATTGACCTGATGAACGCGATTGCGCCGCTGGCCGGGTTTGAGGTTGAATGGGTCAATACGCGCTGGGACGGGATTTTTGTGGCGTTGGCGTCCGGCGAGTTTGACGCGGTGATCAGCGCGGCCACGATCACGAACGAACGCGAAGAGATTGTAGACTTCTCCGCTCCGTATTTCAACGCGGGCCAGATGATCGCGGTGCGTGCCGAGGACGCTGATACCATTACCGTGCCGGATGACCTGGCCGGGCTGCGCGTCGGTGTCCAGTCCGGCACCAATGGCGATATTGCGGCGTCTGAGATTGCTGGCGTGGAAGTGGTGCGCTACGACGAGATCACGCTGGCGTTTCAGGCGTTGGCCGCCGGGGATGTGGACGCGGTGATCCACGATGGCACGGTGAACGCCGATATCATCATGCGCAATCCCGATCTGGGCGTGGTGCTGGTCGGCGATCCGGTTACCGATGAATACTACGGGATCGCGGTCCATCCTGATCTGCCGGACCTGTTAGCCGCCATGAATGCGGGGTTGGCGACGGTGATCCAGGATGGCACCTACAACGAAATTCACCAGAAATGGTTTGGGGTTGAGGCTCCCGCTATGTTTCAACCGGAGTAACGCGGTGCCGGTGCGCTAGATTCCTCACACGGTGCGCGCAGCGTGGACTGCACATCTGGTTTTTCCAGCGCGGCAGGGGCAATTCCGTTAGCGAAACGGCCAATTGCCCCTCGTTATTTCCCCGGCCCGGTTAGTTTCGAGCCGCTTTCCCTTTCCTCAAGAATCGAGTAAATCAGTTCCAGCAGCACATTTTTCACCGATTCAGTTTCGGTCGCAATGCAAGGAATGATTTTGATATCGTCTTCAGGCCACAGCGCAAGACGCAGATCATCAGGAGTCCACGCTTCGGGTTTATCCTGCTTGTTGGCTGCAATTACATACGGCACATTGTCATAACTGCGGAATGTGTTAAGAATTGACTTCGCCTGACGGAACGTTTCCGGTCTTGTGCTGTCCACTATCACTACAAATCCCACCATACCTTCGGACAAAATCTCCCACATAAAATCAAAACGCGGGTCGCCGGGCGTGCTGAAGAGATACAGCACGAAGTTATCATCAACGGTGATCCGGCCAAAGTCCATCGAAACGGTCGGGCCGGTTTTGCTCTCTTTCGGTATTTCGCTTTCGGTTGAAACAACTTCAATTTCAGAGATTGAACGAATGAATTCGGTTTTCCCTGACCCAAACGGGCCGGTGATGACTATTTTCACGGTCTTGATATCAGAAAGGGATTTGAGCGACAGAACACTGGCTTGAGATGGGCGTTTGCGTGAACCCTCTGCTTCGGCAGCGGTGAGCTTTTTCAGCCATGCGTTAAACTCGTCATCCGGGTCTACCGGGTGGACTTTCTGCGGGTTGGCGACCAGCGCCTGTATCCAGGCGGTGATCGCCTCCGGCTTCAGTTCGACCGGCTGGCTGGCGATCAACTCGTCCTCGGACGGGGTCGGGGCGGGCGGGTCGGGCAGCGCGCCGATCAACTGGACCAGTGCGGAGGCGTAGTCGCCGCGAAAATCGGTGTACTGCATCCGGCGCACGCGCAGCGGCGGGCGGCAGTCTTTGAACATCACCGGGACAATCGTTTTTTGTTCGTCCAGGGCGAATCCCAATTCGTCGCGCACGTTGCGCGATTCGATGGCGGATTCGGTCATGACAAACAGGAAGTGAGTCGCGTCGTCCAATGCCTGTTCGACCGTCACGTCCCAGGGCGCACCCGGCGGGATGTCGAACTGGTCCAGCCAGATTGGAATCTCCTTGTCGCGGAGGTCTTTGGCAAGCCGGAGCACGAAGTCGCTGTCGTCGCGCGAATAGCTGATAAATACGAGCGGCATGAGAAATGTCCCTAAAAAATAATGCCGGAGCCTGTCCCCAAGTATCGCAGGGCGCAGGTAATCCGGCAAATAGGGGCGTATGCCATCATACGCCCCTCCCATTCTCGTCAATGTTACACGGCGGCGTGCCGGAGCTTATTCAGCGCGTAACCTGCCGCCAGCCGGACGGCTTCATCCGGGTCCATCTGCGCGGCGGTGAGCGCCTCGACCGCGCGCGGATCGCCCAGGTTGCCCAGCGATCCCGCCGCCGCCACCCGCACGTACTTGTCGGGATGCCGGAGATTTTCGATTAGCGGTTCGACCGCGCCGGTATCACCCAGCACGCCGAGCGCTTCCGCTGCCGCCTGCCGGACATATTTGTCTTCGTGCTTCAGCGCGTCGATCAGCCCCGGCACGGCGCGCGGGTCTTCGAGGTGTTCCAGCGCTTCGGCGGCGGCGCGGACCACGCTGTCTACCGGGTCCTTGAGCAGCGTAATAACCGGGTCAACGGCGCGTGGATCGCCGATTTCGCCCAGGGCGCGGGCGGCGGCCTGCCGCGTGCCGTAGTGCTCATCGGACAGGCGGGCGATCAGCGGCTCGACCGCGCGCGGATCGGCCAGCGTGCCCAACGCCTCGGCCACGTCGCGCCGGACATGGGGGGCCGCGTGGTCCAGGCAGTTCATCAGGTGCGGCACGGCGCGCGGGTCCCCGATCCGGGCCAATGCGCTCGCGGCGGCGCGGATCACGTACTGGTTATCGTGGCCCAACGCCTCGACCAGCGGCATCACGGCGGCATGGCCGAACCGGACCAATATGTCTGCCGCCGCATCACGCGACTGCTTGTCATCCAGCCGGACAATCGCGGCCAGCGCGTGGACGGCGCGATCATCCCCGATCTGGCCCAGGGCGTCGATGGCGGCTTTACGCACGCGCCCGCTGTCGTCTTGCAGCGCCGAGATCAGGGGTTGGACGGCTTTTGTATCTTTGATCTGGCCCAAAACGCGGGCGGCGGCCTGCCGGATGAAACGGTCTTTCCGGTAGGTGAGGGCGTCGATCAGGCCGCTGATATTGCGGTCGGCGGCCAGTTTGTCGATGTTGGGTGGTCCAAAGAGCGGCATAGAGTACCTCGTGTTCCTCGTGACGGTGTAAATATCAGGGCCAACGCATTCTGGCAAAACGATCACCGCAGAGATTGCAGGGGTCGCAAAGATAAAAAATGGTGTAAGAGAAAAAAACGAGAAAAACTCTTTTTCTTTTCTCTTCTCCGCGATCTCAGCGTCCTCTGCGGTAAAGATTTAGCCTCAATGTTTCAGCCTTGCAGATATGAATGCTTATGGTAGCTCACTCCAGCGTGCCGCCCAAAAAGTCAGGTAATCCGTTAATGAAATCCAGCGCGGAGACGGCTTTACGGCCCTCAAGCTGGAGTCTGGTCGGGATGTACAGCCCGCGCCCGGTCCCGATGCCGAAGGGCGCATCGCCCGCCAGCGGTGTTTCCTCGGCGGGACGCACCTGGCCGGGCGCGATTCCCGCTTCGCCCGCGACCGGATAACCCGCGTTGATCTTCACCCGCTTACCGGCCCAGTGAGTGTAGGTTCCCGGCCAGGGTGTGAAGGCGCGCACATGCCGGTCGATCTCGATGGCGGACTGATTCCAGTCGATCTGGCCGTCGGCTTTGGTCAACTGCGGCGCGTAAGTGATCAGCGCGGCGCGCTCCGGCTGCGCATGGGGGGCGATGCTGCCCGCCGCCAGCCAGCGCAGCGTATGCACCAGCAGATTCGCGCCCAGGGGAGCCAGCTTGTCGTGCAGGCTTTGCCCGGTTTCGTCCGGCGCGATGGGGATCGAGTCTTGCAGCAGGATCGGCCCGGTATCCATCCCGGCGTCCATGATCATCGTCGTGATGCCGGTGTAGATGTCCCCGGCGCGGATCGCGGCCTGGATCGGCGCGGCTCCCCGCCAGCGCGGGAGCAGCGAGGCGTGGACGTTGACCGGCGCGATGTGCGGGATGTCGAGCACGTCCTGGCGCAGAATTTGCCCGAAGGCGACCACCACCAGGAAATCCGGTTTCCAGGCGCGCAGGTGGTCAGCCGCGTCGGGCGCTTTGCGCAGATTGGCCGGTTGGATGGTGGGCAGGCCCGCCGCGTCCGCTACCTGTTTGACCGGCGACTGGTGGACCTGCTGCCCGCGCCCGGCGGGGCGGTCCGGCTGCGTGACGATACCCACGATATCCATGTCGGGGGCGTCGAGCAGCGCGTGCAGAGTAGGCACCGCAAAATCGGGCGTGCCCATAAAAACGATCCGGGTGTGTGATTGCGCCATAGGTGTTTTTCCTAAAAAATATCACCGCAGAGCACGCAGCGCACGCCGAGAGCGCGGAGTAGAAGAGATATTAAAGAGAGCTTTTCTCATTTTTTCTCTTGGCTCTGCGTACTCCGCGTGCTCTGCGGTGAAAAAATTGTCCCCAAACCCAACCGTACCTTGCCTTAAAAAATTCGCCCTGGCGTGGGGCGCGCGCTTATGCTACAATTTTGCCTGACGTGGTGGCTGTAGTGTAGGGGTTAACACGTCTGACTGTGGATCAGAAGAACGAGGGTTCAAATCCCTCCAGCCACCCACTGTAGGGGCAGTTCATGAACTGCCCCTACGTTTTTTATTGCTGCTGTTTATCGTTTCCACCGCACGCGCACCCGTTCCAACGCCAACCGCAGCCGCAGCCCCAGGACCGTCGTCGCCCGTCGCACCGGGAACCGGCTCGCTTTGGCGATAGCGGCGAACTCGGCGGTCTGCTTTTTGGCTTCCACTTCCTGAATCAAGTCATTGAGCGCCGCATTATCTTGATCGCTGGGCCGTGCCAGTCCAAAGACTTCCCAAATGCTGATCTCGCCGGTATCGGTGGTGGGCGTCTGGGGCGGCAGGTTGGACGCGGTGCGCGGCGGCATGGGCGGCGGCGCGGGGGGTTCTGGCCGCGCTGACCGTACCGGTGGTTCCGGCCTGATATCCGGCGGCTTAGGCACATCGACGCGCGGCATTTCCCGCGATGGGGTCATCACAACCGGCGGCGGCGTGATTCGCGGCGGCGGCAGCACGGGGGCCGGTTCCGGCGCTTTGGCCGGGGATTCCGGCGGCGCGGCGGCTGGTTTGATTCCCGATGTGCCGCGCGGCGGGGTGGGGCGCTGGTAATCCGGCACGCCGTCCTGCTGGCCTTCGAGCACATCGCGCGGGATCGGCACGTCCGGCAGATCGTACTGAGGCGCTGCCTCCACCGGCGCGGGGCGAACCGGGACAGGTGCGGCGGGCGGGACGGGCGCGGTTTTTGGTGCGGATTCCCGAACAGGTTGTTGGGCGATCTGCTGCGCTTCAATCGCCTCGCGCAGTTCCGGCGGCGCTTTGGGTTCGGTATCGGCGGTATGGCTGTAATCCGGCGCGGGCTGATCGCGCGTCAGGTCGGCTACGAAGGACGGCACCGCGTCGGGCGGAATATCGCGGGGGGCGGGTATGTCCGCAGGCGCGGCGGGTGGGACCGGGGCCGTTTCGGGTTCCGGTGAAATGGGTAAAACGGTGTCAGGTTCCGGCGTGGGATCGAGTGCCAGGGCCGGATCAGCCGGGATCGCCGGGTCCGAAGACGCGCGCGGCGC
>JAFGTJ010000014.1 GCA_016934195.1 Anaerolineae bacterium
CGGCAGGTCGGAGTCGGCGTCCCGGTCCTCAAAGCGCGTAAACCCCTGGCCTTCCTTGATATTGACGGCATACGCATCGTAGCCGGACGTTTGCAGGGACAGCGTGTGATCGAACAGAATAATAAAAGTCAGGCGTCCCAACACGGTCAGCGCCAGGATCGCGAGCAGCCAGCGGCGGGTGGATATTTCCAAAACGACACTCCTATCCGTCGAAAGTGGCCCGAATTGTACCGTGCAGCGGCGCAGACGCGCTACAATCACAGCAGCAAACGGCAGTTAAAAGCACCGGTCATCAGGGAAACGCAGGTTATGCGCGTGATTGGAATCGTGTTGGCGGGAATACTGGCCGGGGTGTTGGCGCTGGCGCTGACGGGCTGCACCCTGGTCGAAAGCGGAGAATCGCCGTCCGCCGCGCAGATTACACGGGACGAACTCGCGGCGCAGGTGGCGATTGCGCAGGAATCCCGGGCGGCGGCGCTCGCGCTGTGGGACCGGATCATTTTTGGTGAGATGGTATCATGCGAAGATGCGATTTTTGTGCCGGAACTGCTCGCCACACAGCCCGGCGAATCGCCGGAAGCCGCCGCGATCCGCGAGCAATTGAACGCGGCGATCCGGTCGCTGCATGATTCGGCGGATTTATGGAATATCGAGTGCAACGAGGTCCGGTTTTACGTGCCGCTGGATATGGCGCGGGCGGGCCGGGCAGCGGCGTTAGCGGCGTCGGAACCGCTCGATCAGGCGGCGGCGCAGTTGGCGGCGTGGGGTGATTGAATGAACCGATTGAAAGGGGATTGCCCGGTGAACAGGTTGAGCGTGGGGCTTTTTATATTGCTGATCATGCTGTTGGCCGTGTGGAGTATGAGCGCGGGGCAAATGGCTAATCCGGCCCTGGCTGCGTTTCAGGCCAGCACGCCAACGGCTACTGCCGCTGCTGCGTATGTGCCGCTGGAAGGACACGCGCTCGGCCCGGAAACTGCCGCCGTGACCCTGATCCTGTACGGGGATTTTCAGTGTGTGCCGTGTGCTCAGTATGCGCAAAACCTGGAAATATTACGCGACCACTACCCGGACAGTCTGCGGTTGATCTGGCGGCATCTGCCCGATATCCGCGCTCATGATAAAGCGGCGCTGGCGCTCCAGGCCAGCGAAGCCGCCGCCGCTCAGGGGCAGTTCTGGCCGATGCACGACCAGTTGTTCACCCACCAGCCGGATTGGATCGACCTGCCGCCGGAAGTATTCCGCGCGGTGGTGGACGGATACGCGCAGACGGTCGGCCTGGACATGGAGCGTTTCAAGGCGGCGCTGGATTCGGGTATATACGCGGCCATTGTTGACGCGGCGCGGCGGGATGCTGCCGAACTGGATTTCGTCAGCGGGCCGGTGCTGCTGATCAACGGGATTCCTTACACCGGGCGCGATGACTTGTTTGGGCTGGATGAAGCGGTCCGGCTGGCGCTGCTGCGCGTCCGGCAGTTTGAAGCCCCGCCGGATATGGTGATCGATCCGGCCAACGATTACCGGGCCACGATCCGCACGGAAAAAGGCGATATCGTGATCGACCTGTTTCCCGACAAAGCGCCGGTCACGGTCAATAATTTCGTATTCCTGGCGCGGGCGGGCTGGTACGATGGGATGACATTTTATTATGTGGTACCGGACTTCCTGGCGCAGACCGGCGATCCGAGCGATACCGGGCGCGGCGATCCCGGTTATACCATCCCCGACGAGCACACGAACGGCCTGCGCTTCGAGCGTTCCGGCCTGGTGGCGATGGCGCACCCGCCCGGTTTGCCCAACAGTGCGGGCAGCGCGTTTTTCATCACGCTGGCCCCGCTGCAACCGTCCGGTGAATGGGACGGGCAGTATACCATCTTCGGAGCCGTGATCGAGGGTCTGGACGTGGCGCGCCGCCTGACGCCGCGTAATACCAACGATCCGGTCAATTTTCCCGCGCCGCTGTCCGGCGACCGCGTGCTTACGATCACAATCGAGGAGATTGCGCCGTGATCGTGTTTGGCGTGGTATGGATCATCAGTGTGTGGGTGCTGCTGGTCCTGGCCCTGGGATTCGCGGCGACGATTCCGCTCATGCGCCGCCGCGCGCCGGACGAAACCGATCACCCGGCCAACTACGGCCTGCCCTGCCGGGAGGTGCAATTTCCCAGCCGTGACGGGCTGACATTAGGCGGCTGGTGGATTTCGGCGGACGGCCCGGCATTGGGCACCGTGATCATGTGTTCCGGCCAGAATGGGAGCATGGACAAGGACGTACCCCAGGCGATCCCGCTGCACCGGGCCGGATTCAACGTGCTGATGTTCGATTTTCGCGGGCATGGGCGATCCGAGGGCGAGATCGTGACCCTGGGCGCATTGGAGCAGGCCGATCTGTTTGGCGCGCTGGATTATGTCCAGGCGGAACACGGCGTTGATCGCGTCGGGTTACTCGGATTCAGCATGGGCGCGGGCGTGACGCTGCTGATCGCGGCACAGGATGCCCGGATCGCGGCGCTGGTCGTGGATGGCGCGTATCCCCGGCTGGACGGAATTCTGGCCGGATACTTGCGGCTGAAGGGCGTACCGGGACCGCTGGCGCGTTTGGGGGCGCGGCTGGTGCTGATCATGGGATCGCTGCGCACCGGCTACCAGTTGTACCGCGCCAATCCGGTTGACCTGATCGAGCGAATCACAGCCCCGGCGCTGTTCATTCACGGCGATCAGGACCCGTTCGTATCAGCCGCCGAGAGCGAACGCCTGACCGCCCAGGTATCCGGCCCGGCGGATCGCTGGCATGTGGCGGGAGCCGGGCACCGCGAAGCCTATAAAAATCACCCGGACGAGTATAACCGCCGGGTGGTCGAGTGGTTCGAGACGTTTGTGCCGCGCAAAGATAGGTAAGGGGCGCGGTTGTTAATTAAAATCGCGCGGTTGGACCGGTTCGTGCGCTTTGCGCCCGTAAACCTTCTCGTAAGCGCCGCAGGCCGGGCAGAAACCGCCCTCGATGTTTTTCACGAACCAGTATGCGACGCCCTTCTGCTTATTCCGCGCACGGCTGCAAACCGGACAGTTCTTGCACTGCTTGGCTTTGGCGCGATCCTGTTCGGTGATGACCTGTTCGGACATGATGTTCTCCTCGCTCAGTATTCACTACTCGCAATTACGCACCATGTCCGCTAAAGGTTTCGGGTTTACCGTAATTCGCGCATCCAGTCCAGCGCATCTTTTACTGTGTAGCTGAGCTGGTAGTGTTCGATCAGGGAGCGCCACATCTGCGGGTGCGGCGTGGATTCGGGGTGTTTCTGGCGCAGCAGGCGGAAGGCTTCCTGTAAATCGTGGCCGCGCGATACCATGTACGCCAGCACAAACGTAGATGACCGGCTGATCCCGGCTCCGCACATCACCAGCACGCGCTGCCCCGCGTCTACCTGCTCGACCACAAAATCCGCGCCGCGCTTGATTAGCTCCCCCGGCACAAAAGCGCCATCGTCCATCGCGTTTTCCAGCACGTTGAAATCGGTGGGAAAGTGGGGGATATCGCGGTACAGCTTGAGGACGTTGGTGATTTCGGCCTGCCGTAAATAATCGGCGTACTGGGTTGCGCGCCAGCCGGAAATATACACGCCGTCGGTGATATGATCGATGGGCAGCGCGGGCGGGAGTTCTACCATAACGTGATGCTCCTTTAGCCAACAACCAGCAATCGATTTTGATTCTATTGCAATCCGCGCGTGACGGACCACTCCTTGTTAAATACCCACGCGGCCAGCATAATGCTCAGTGTGGCGTAGACCAACCCGGTCCCCACGTTGATGATCAGCCCGGTGGTGGGTAACGTGCTGCTGAACAGGTCCCGAATGGCGACAATCGTGCCGAAAAACGGGATCGCGTAGATCGTGGTGCCGACGTTGGCGGGCAGGCTGAAGATCGTGAGCAAAATACTGGCCGGGAGTCCCAGTTGCAGCAGCACCATAAACAGATTCGCCTCGCGGTAATTGGCCGCGCGCGCGCACCACGCCATGACTAATCCGTTGAGCATCACGATAAACGGGATGATCAGCACCGTCAGCGCGCCGACCAGACCCAGGACGCCGCCGCCGCTGTTGAGCAGGATATCGAGTGTGCTGGTGGGCGTCAGCGAGTCGGCGTCCACCAGTTCCGGTCCGGCGTTGCTCAGGGCATTGAGCACGACGCCCTCGGTCATCCACAGGCTCATGACCACTACCGAGGCGAGAAACACCACCGTCAGCTTGCCCAACACGATCCCGGCGCGGCTGGCCGGTGTGACGAGCAGGTTTTCAATGGTCTGGCGCTCTTTTTCCCCGACGGTGGTATCCGTGATCAGGCCAATGCCACCGCCCACCAGCCACGAAGTCACAGCCAGCGGCAAAAAGATGGTTGCCAGGATATTGCCGCCGCCCTCGTCGTCGTCTTCGCCACTGCCGCCCATGCCCGCTACGGCGGACGATGGGCGCTGCTGGTACTCGTTGACGGTGAACGGTTCCAGCCACGCGCGCGTCAAACCCTGATCGGCCAACCGCTGATCCACCAGATCGTCCTTATAGCTCCCGATCACACCGCGCACTGCGCCCTGGGCCAGATGCGTGATGATCGAGTTGTCGCGGGTGAGCAGTTGGAGACTGGCCGTTTCGCCGCGCGTGACCTGCTCCCAGAAATCATCGGGCACCGTGACCAAAACCAACGCATCACCAAACGGATCGGAATCGGGATCGGACGGCGGATCAACGAGGTAGGTGGCGTCGTCGGCCTCGAACGCTTCCAGCAGTCCTGGCGCGCGCTCGGCGTGTTCGATCCTGACCGGGAATCCGTCATTCATGATGCGGATCGCCTGCGCGCCGATGAATACCCCGGCACACAGCGCCAATCCTGGCAGGATGATCGGCGGGGCAAACAGCCAGAACAATGAGCGTTTGTCGCGCAGCAGTTCGCGGAGTTCCTTGCGCAGTACAATCCAATACACCTGTCGCAGTCGCATGATCACCGCTTGTCCTTCTTTTGCTGGCTGGCTTCGTCTTCGGCGGCAGCGAGCAGCGCTTGCGCGCCGACAATTTCCACGAAAGCCGTTTCCAGGTTGTTGGTGTGGGTTTGTTCGACTAACTCGGCGGGCGTGCCTTCCGCCAGAATCTCGCCCCGGTGGACGATGGCGATACGATCACACAACCGTTCTACCTCGTCCATGTGATGGGTGCTC
>JAFGTJ010000146.1 GCA_016934195.1 Anaerolineae bacterium
CCCAATATCACGGTCCGTTACAACGAGGAACTGGACCGCGCACACTACACAACGCCTAGCGAAGCGGCCTTCATCCTCTACATCATGGCGATCATGATCGCGGCGCTGATGCTATCCCGCGAACGGGAAAACGGCACGTTTGAGCAACTGCTGGTGATGCCCATGCGCCCGATTGAAATCATCATCGGCAAGGCGATCCCGGCGGTAACGGTAGGTTATGCTAACTTCTTGCTGGTATTGGGCGTGATGAACGTCGTGTTCGACATCCCGGTACGCGGCTCGCTGTTGCTGCTGATGGTATTGGCGCTGGGATATCTGCTGGTCGAACTGGGGCGCGGCTTCCTGGTTGCCATGATTGTACGCACGCAAAATCAAGCGCTGCTGGTGATCATGCTGCTGGCTTTCATCGATATCACCTTTGCCGGGTACGCTCTGCCGGTCGAATCCATGCCCCAGGTGATGCAAGTGCTATCCAACTTCTTCCCGATCCGGCACTGGATGATCATCTTGCGCGGCATTCTCCAAAAAGACGCCGGACTCAGTGTGTTGTGGCCGCAAATTCTCTGGCTGGTCGCGTTAGGACTGGTCATCAACTCCGTGACTCTCCGGTTTTTCCGCCGTACATTGGGAGAACAAAGGTAAAACAACCATGCGTAACCATAACACGCCTGACCATAACAACGTGATCGAGGTCAAAAACCTCTCCAAAATGTTCGGCAGTTTCACCGCCGTAGACAACGTGTCGTTCACCATCCCACGCGGGCAAATCTTCGGGTTTCTGGGGCCGAACGGGTCCGGCAAAACCACCACGATCCGAATGCTGTTGGGCCTGCTGCCGCCGTCGGATGGGACTGCGATTGTATTGGGCAGCGACATTCGCCAGCAGGCGCGATCCATCCGTGCCCGGTTGGGGTATATGTCGCAAAAATTCACGCTCTACAACGATCTGACCGTCGCGGAAAACCTGCGATTCTACGGAAGGGCCTACGGGCTGCATAACAAGCAACTCAGGGACCGGATGGCCTATATCGTGAATATGGCCGGTCTAGAGGGCCGTGAGCACGTCACACCGCCCAATTTATCCGGCGGCTGGCGTCAGCGATTGGCGTTGGGCGCGGCGATCCTACACGAACCGGATATCGTGTTTCTGGACGAGCCTACCGCCGGAGTCGATCCACTGTCGCGCCGTGCCTTCTGGGACCTGCTGTACGAAATCGCGGCCCAGGGCACCACAATTTTTGTGACGACCCATTACATGGACGAGGCCGAACACTGCGAGAATCTGGCCTTCATCTACTATGGCCGGATCATTGCAAAAGGCGCGCCCAATACCATCAAAACGGACCATCTCCCCGGCGATGTGGTGCAAATCACGCCCGCCGACGCCGCTGCTGCCATGCAAACCCTGACGGCGGCTCACACTGCTGGCAACCTGGGAAAAAGCACCAATATCAGCCTGTATGGAGCGCAGATTCACATCCTGACGCACGATGCCGCCGATACCCTGAACCGTGTGCAGCGCCACCTGGACGCAGCGGGCCAATGCTATCATGATGCCGACATTATCCCGCCGTCGCTGGAAGATGCGTTTATCCGGCTGGTTGAGTCGCAGGCATAGCGTAAGCACTTTTGCTGCTGGCGAATCAAAAACAGGACACGGATTGACGCAGACAAACACAGATCAAAGCAAAAATCAGCGTGTATCTGCGTTCATCTGTGTCCAAAAACAATCCCTAACCACCCTGCTGACCTCTGATGCCGGAGTGGTCCGGCATTTTTCATTTACCCCGTTACGCTGCTTCCAGGTCTTCCGAGTTTCCGAGTCGCCGGGTTGCCGGGTTGTCATTTCGTCAATAGTAGTTTAAAATAAAACTACTAGTAAAAATTCAAACTACTAAGGCGCAAACGCATGGATTTAGCCACCAATCTAAACACTATCGGGTTCACGGAGTACGAAGCCAAAGTCTATATCGCGCTGCTCCGTGATCATCCGGCCACCGGCTACCAGTTGAGCAAGCAAGCCGGAATTCCGCGCTCAATGGTCTACGAAGCGCTAGGACGATTAGACGCGCGCGGAGCCGTTCTCAAGACCGAAGAAGCCAAGGCAACCCTGTACCGGCCTATGCCACCGCACACGCTGCTCGACCGGCTGTCCCAGGAATACCAGGGTCACATGGAAACGCTGCGGGTCGGCCTGGACGCGCTCTACACGGCCCAAGACGAGGGCCATTTGTGGACCTTCAGTGGGGAAGGCCCAGTATTGAGCTATGCCTCTAACATGCTGGACGGTGCACAAACCGAGGCCATGTTGGTGCTGACCGACAACAATCTGCACGCACTGCACGCCCCGATTATCGAGGCCCACGCGCGCGGTGTATCCATTGGGGCACTGCTCACCGGGCAAGAACGGCTGGAAATCGGCCAGGTCGCTTACCATCCTCCCCGCGAGAGTCAACTGCATAAATTAGCCGACAGCCTGGTGCTCGTGATCGATGAACAGGAAGTTCTGATCGCTAGTTCACAGCCAACCTGTACCGCGACCGTCACCACCAATACCAACATGGTTCAGATCGGGCGACAGTTCGTGTGGATGGAATTGTTTGCTCACCGCATTTTCGCCCGGCTCGGCCCCGAAGTGCTGGCCCAACTGGAACTTGAACCCGATGAACGGTTGATCTTTGATAGCATTGGCCGCCACACCGAATCCCGCGATACCGATTAACAAACGCGCATATCACCACCGAGGGAACACCATGTCTACTCAGACCCAGCCCCTGGCATCTCAATCTACGCCAACCACTGCAAAAATCGCCTTGCCGCGGTGGTTAACGCGCAGCAGGCTTGAACCGGCGTTTGTGATCATCACCTTCGCAGCCATCATCATGAGTTTAATCGCAGCCTGGGCAGATTGGCCGGGTGAACTCAACATCATCCTGGGCATCACAGCCTACATTACCGGCGGATTCTACGGCATTCAGGAAAGCCTCAAGAGCGTGCGAGCACGAGAACTCAACATTGATTTCCTGATGGTGGTCGCGGCCTTTGGCGCAGCAGCAGTCGGGGAATGGCGCGATGGGGCAATCCTGCTGTTCCTGTTTTCGCTGAGCAACGTCTTGCAAGACTACGCCATCGGGCGCAGTCGCCGGGCGATTCAGTCCTTATTCGCGCTCTATCCAGAAGAAGCGCAGCGCAAACAGGGCGACACGGTTGAAACAGTCCCGGTCAGCGAACTTGCGGTCGGCGAGATCGTCTTGATCCAGCCCGGCGAACGCATCCCGGTTGACGGCGAAGTCATCAGCGGGCAATCGAGCGTGGACCAATCCACCATCACCGGTGAATCCATGCCGGTCGAAAAACACGCGGGCGACAAGGTATTTGCCGGGACGCTCAACCAGCACGGCGCGATTGACGTGCGAGTCACTCAACTGGCTTCACACTCAACCCTCTCGCGCATTATTACGATGGTGGAAGAAGCGCAAAGCCGTAAAGCGCCGACCCAGCGCTTCCTCGATGACTTCGAGCAATACTACGCGCTGGCCGTGATCGGGGTTTCGCTGCTGGTGATGTTGGTCCCCTGGCTGGTGCTCGGATGGGAATTTGATACCAGCTTCTACCGGGCCATGGTCCTGCTGGTGGTCGCTTCGCCTTGCGCGCTGGTGATCTCGGTTCCGGCAGCGTTCCTCTCCGCGATCGCGGCCAGCGCGCGCCGGGGCGTGATCTTCAAAGGCGGCGCGCACCTGGAGCAGATGGCTACGATCAAAGTTGTGGCGTTTGACAAGACCGGCACCCTGACCACCGGCCATCCCGCGCTGACGGACGCGATCCCGTTTGGCGACCACACTGAACACGATCTGCTGCGCATATCAGCAGCGGTCGAAGCCCGGTCAGAACACCCCCTCTCGATTGCGGTGCGCGAATCCGCCGAAGCGCGCGGCATCCCAATCGTCGAGGCTGCCGATTTTTCAGCGCTGCCCGGTCAAGGCGTTGACGGGATAGTGGACGGCGCAGCGATCCGTATCGGGCGTTTAAGTTATGTAACAGAAAGCGCCGGACCGGTGCCGGATGATCTGCTTGCCATACATGACCGGCTTCAGAACGAAGGCAAAACAGTTCTGTTGGTGTGCCATGATGGGAACTGGATGGGTGCGCTAGCCGTCGCGGACCAGATACGACCTGAGTCGGCCAGCATCGTTGATCAGCTGCACCGCGCCGGAGTGGAACTGGTTGTCATGCTGACCGGCGATAACGCCGCCGTCGGACAGGCTATCGCGCAGCAAGCGCACATCGACCGGGTACACGCGGAATTAATGCCCGGCGACAAAGCGCACCTCATGGAAACACTGGCACGCGAGGTCGGGCCGGTCGCAATGGTTGGGGATGGCGTGAACGACGCCCCGGCGCTGGCCGCCGCAACGGTCGGGATTGCAATGGGCGCTGCCGGGACAGACGTAGCGCTGGAAACCGCCGACGTGGTGCTGATGGGCGATCAACTGGCCTCCATCCCCTACGCGATGCACCTCAGCCGCCGCGCCCGGCGTGTCGTCTGGCAGAACATCACTTTCGCACTGAGCGTCATTGTGGTCCTGGTGATCAGTTCGTTCATAGTCGAACTGCCGCTGCCGCTCGGCGTTGTGGGACATGAAGGCAGCACCGTAATCGTGGTGCTC
>JAFGTJ010000147.1 GCA_016934195.1 Anaerolineae bacterium
GCATTTTCTCGCTTTTGCCCTACTAATGGCTCATCGTTTTGTTCAGGCAATGGCTTTTTGCCTATAAGTGCATAACACGCTCTAGAGTTGATAGGACGGAACGAAATCATGATAAATCGCAGCGATGAGGCCCGTGTCGAGCAATTAACGTCAGCTTATGATCCACTCAATCCGCCCCAACTGCCGTTTGACTTTGGCGACTACCTGTCGCTGCTCTGGCGGTTGGACCGACACGCTTCGCAGAGCCACCTGGTTGAGTATTACCTGGGCTGTGCGCGGGCGCTGGCGCGGGCGTTTGAGTTTGACCAGCGCAGCCTGGGCCGTATGGTGCGCGCCATTGAGCCGGGGCGGTTATACAGCGCGCTTGGCAACGCGCCGTTTCGCGCCACCGGGCGGTTGATGGATGCCTCGGCACGCAAATCGGCCATTGACCAGTTAACGCGCCTCCGGTCGGATGTATTGTCGATTGGTTCGTACCAGCATGATTGGGTGGTAGGCTGGCCGGGCAGCGGAATGTTAGACCCCGAACTGCGCGAACGCATATTTGCCACGCTCTTCACGGCGTTACGCAGCCAATACAGCCATTTTGGTCGTTTGGTTCTGGTGATCGACATCGTGCTGCAAGAACTGCTGTTGGGCACGCGGGTTATCACCGAATTTTCGCTTGGCACGCTGATCGATCGCTACGGCTACCCCGATCCTGAAGACCCGGAAGTTCGTATGCTGTATTATGGCGAATCCGGGGGGCGTTAGGGGAATTGCGCCGGGGTGAGCGATTTCATCAGGTAAATTACCGGTTCCGGCCCCCGGCCCAGATCAATCTTGATGATCCGGTCATCAATGAATCCCAACCGCCGGTAGAGCGCCAGCGCGCGCGGGTTTGATTCGGCTGCGCCAATTTCGATGTATTCCGCGTGTAACCGCCGGGCGGCTTGAGTCAGGTAAGCAATGATCGCGCTGCCGATCCCCCGGCTGCGGTGATCCGAATGCACGATTAAATCACTGATTTCGGCGGCGCGCGGCCACAGCGTCAACATCCCAAAGCCGCATAACGTCCCGTTATCCAGCCCAACCACGCCAACCCCCTTCCGGTTGAAGGCCAGTTTTTGCGCGCGTTGGAGTAAGCCGGTGATTCGTTCCGGTGCGCGGTCGGGCCAACACATGCCTTTTAATGGTTCCCCATCGGTAATCTGCACGGGCCGCACGCTGATTCCTGATGATGATATAGTTTGAGGCGATTTATTGGGTTGCATTAGCGTCCTGTCGAAGGTCGCGCGGCCTGTTGTTCCTGCCACGCGATATGTTTGGCAAGAATAGCGCTGGAACTGGTTTGCGTCGTCGGCTGTCGTTTTTCGTACCGGACCAGCATCTTGAGCAGTGTCCGCGCCCATTGTGCATGGGGCCGGTGGTACTCGATTTCTTGCCGGAGCGCTTGCTGGACGTCAGGATCAAACAGCAGCTTCGGGTCGCGCCGGAGTGATTGGATCAGGCTCATTTGCTCATCGAGATCGATGCGCGGGGTGGGCAGCGCCAGTTGCAATACGATCTCTTGTGCGGCGCGCGCCGGTTTAGGTGAAGCAGTCCGGCGCGCGGGCCGGGTGGTTTGAACTGGCGGTTTAACTGGTTTGGTCGGTTTAGCTGGTTTAACCGGCGGTGCGGGGTCCGGTGCCGGTTTGGACCTGGACCGTTTTTTTACTCGTTCTTTCGGTTCGGGTTTTGGCTCTGGTTCGGGTAGTGGTGTGGGCGGGAGCGAGGTCTGTCCAACCTGTTCGCGTTCGATCACGCCCAATTCCCACAACCGTAATCCTGGCTCGTAGGCCGAACTGCGATACGGCCAGGGCGTATGGGTCAGTTCTTCCCAACGCGGCCCGACGATGCTGGCGCTCTGGTATCGCGTGAACTCGCGGCCCTGTGGCCCCACGATGTTGTAGCGACTCCCCTTGCGGCGGATCGAGTATTTTTCAGTGGGATCGGTCCGTGAGGATTCAGGCACAAGAATGCTCCTGGCTGCGTTTGGTCGGGCGATCTAAGTTCATTTTAACGGATTTTTCATGTTTTGTGGGTTTGGTTTGCGTAAAAATACGGCAATAGACGTTGTTCTTAACCAGTTGTCGCTGCTAAATCATCCAGCGACCCGTGTAGAGCGTATACCGGCACCGACCGTTTTTTCCCTTTGAGCGGCAGTGGTCCCAGTGATTCGCATTCGAAATGGGCGGCAATGTGCTGGTAAACTGCTTCGGTGATCAGGATTTGCCCGGTATCGGCGGCAGCCATCAGGCGCGCGGCGGTGTTTACCACGTCGCCCAGGACGTTGAATTCACGGCGGGCACGTAACGCACCAATTTCGGCGGCAAATGCCGGACCCTGCGCCAGCCCAATGGTACACCGCACGGGTACTTCCTGCCCGTTGAGTGTGGGATGCGGCAGCGCGGCCATGATTTCGCGGATCGCTAAGGCGGCCCTGGCAGCGCGTACCGGGTCGTCGGTGTGGGCGTTGGGCACGCCAAACAGGATCATGATATCCGATCCGCTCAGGTGGTAGGTGACTTTTTTGAGAATGCCACCCCGCGATTCGACTGCCGCATTGATGAACGCGAAGGCCCGCGAAAACGTGGCCGTTAATGCCTTATTTTCCTCGTCGGAGAGATCAAGGCTGGCCGATTCGGATAAGCCGATCAGGTTCACGAACACAACTGTCGGCGCGGCGAAATCGGGCGTGATGCGGCGGCGTGCGGCGCTTTCCACCAGTAGATTGAGCACCGGCATCGGCAGGTAGCTTGCCAGCGGCTCCACCATGTCCACCGCCTGCTCAATCGCTGTGACCAACCCTTCGATGCTGCGGTCCAGCAGGATCGCGCGCGGCGGGCGGCGTTGGTTCGGCACCAGTTCGTAGCCGCCCAGTTCGATAGTCGAGAGAATGTCCACCACGTAATGATAACCGGATGGTCCTGGTTTGAACCGGAACAGGTCTTTGACCTGCCGGTATGCCGTGTCCGTCAGGCAGACGCGCCCGGTTTTTCCGGCTCCTTCGGCCAGTTTGGTCTGGCGAACCGTCTCGCCTAACAGCACGTATTCCATCCTGAGCGGCGTGCCAATCGTTGCGGTGAGAAAACGCCCGGTATGGATGCCGATCCGCATCCCTAGCGACAGTGTGCCCTGGGGTGTATCAATCTGAGCGTGGCGGATCATGGCGCGCTGCATCCGTAGGCCGGTGCGTACCGCCTGGGCGGTGGCGTCGGTCAAAAGTTGGCTGCATGGAAACTGGACCAGCAGCGCGTCCCCGGTGAATTCCAGCAGAGTCCCGCCCGATTTCCCGATGATCTCGATCATCATGTCGAAATAATCATTGAGAACGGCGAGCAGCGCTTCCGCGCCTGCGCGTCCGTGCGCGGCGTTGGCCTCCATCAGCGAAGTAAACCCGGCCAGGTCGGTGAACATCAGCGCGCCCTCGACCGGCTGGCAGCGGTGCGCATTATCCGGTTTTCGCGGCAGTGGCGAGGCGATATAGTTGGATAGTGTGTGCTGCAACGCGCGCAGATGTTCAAAGACTCGGATAAGTGTCGCTTGCGATGGGTCGATCCAGGCCGCCGCGTACAGGTCGGCGGGCAGCAGCGAACGCAGTTTCGGTTCAATCGGTTGGAGCGGCGATGAGATCATGGCTCCTCCTGGGACAGATTGTGGTCATTAGTATACTACTGGTTGCGAGAAGGTGGTTTTTTCGCTAAGCTGTCGGGTGATGAGGGCTTTCTGGCGAAGGCGAGAAAATTATGGTTGGGCGTCGTGTTGGGTTGGTGATTGTGCTGCTGGTGATATCAACATTGGCGTGCAATATGGGGACGGCCTCGGATAATACCAGCGATGCCGGGGATGCCGTAGAATTCCCGTTGGTTCTGCTGGTTGCGCCCGTGAATAGCAGTGAATACGCGGAAGGAGCCGAGGTCGCGCTGCACGCCATCGCGTTGGATTCGCTGGCGGGCGTGGCGCGCATCGAGTTTCGTGTGAATGATTTCCCGGTGGGCGAAGTCCTGGCCGGTCAGCCGGAGGGCCAGCCTTCGCTGGATGCGGTTGTAATGTGGCAGGCGGCGGGTCCCACCGGGCACCTGATCACCGCCGAAGCGTTCCGGCCTGACGGCTCCTCGTTGGGGCTGGATGACGTTACCGTTCGCGTGATTGGTCGTTCTAACTCGGAGTCCGCTCCTGGCGCAAACGGTGCGCCGCCGCAGGCGACGGCCATCCCTACGCCGACTATTCCCCTGCCTGCTGATCTGTTGTCGCCGGATGATGGCCCGGTTGCGTGGGTGATATCCAATACGCCTCTGAATGTGCGCCAGGGACCCTCCCAGGAGTATGCAGCTATTGGCACACTTGCACCTGGATCGGAGGTGCGGATCATTGGGCGTAACGTAGATAGCAGTTGGTGGGCGATTGAATACGCGGACGAAACGGCCTGGATTTTTGCCAACCTGACGGACACCGAAGGCGATCTCAGCCAACTGCCGTTGATTGACGCGCCCTGATCCCTGATTTGCCGAATCTCCTAAAATTGGTAGCCTATCCCGTCACCCAGGACGGCGGGATCAATCGGGGCCAATGGCACGATCACCAGCAGATCGGACGTTGGGCGCGCGATGATGTGCGGTACGCCGGAATCGCGGAACGCCTGCTCAAAAGGCGTATTGGTCTGGCCCGGTAAAATGACTTCTACGAACGCCACACGATCCGCCGCCGCGATTTTTAGCGGCACTTCGGGAAAGCGTACCAATCCCTTTGCGCCGTAAATGTCGTACCAATCCGCCGCTAAGATGCGCTCCTCGGTTTGGAACATCAGGACGTGCGCTATCCCCACATCTGTCCAGACGTGCCGGATGTTCTGCTCGTCCAAAAAGTCGATCAGTGGTTGCAGCGTGGCGGGCTGCCGGGCGTAGTAGGGTGACGCGAAGGTCTGTACCGGGTCGGCCCGCATCGCGCCCAGCAGATTGAGTCCGATCACGCTGGTCAGAATGGCCGCTGCCGGATATCGCAGCCAGCGCCGCCAGCGAGTCAGGGTTACACACAGCGCGGCGGCTCCAACGGGCAAGACCGAGTGAATCATCAGCACATAACGTCCGGTCGCGTCAAATCCGAAATCGTTGAGCGCGTGGCTGCCGAAACCGCTGAGCACGTAAACTGGTGGCAGGCAAACGGCAAACAGCGCCAGCATGACTCGCGTTGGATGGCGGTGTTTGCGTCCCGCCGCGATCATCAGCGCGACCAATCCGCCCTGATAGACCATTTGCAGCCACCAGATCGCGGGCCAGCTTAATAATTTCCAGTCGGGATCGCCGCTGACCAAACGCGGCGAGAGGTTGTAGTTCAGGTGGTCGAGCACCGCCCAGGCGTTGCCCCAGGAGTCGCCCTGATCGCCGAGCAGGTAGGGGAACGTCTCAAAATCGTGCCACAGGTTGTACCACCAGAACGGCGCGCTGCCTGCCAGAAACAACAACCCCACCGCCCACCAGTGCCGCCGCAGTACGTCGCGCCCCTGCCACAGCAGCACGAGCAGGATCGGCACGGCGTAAAACGCGATCAGCCACGATACCCAGAACGCCACGCCGCCCATGAATCCCAGCAGCAGCACGGCGCGCGCGCGGATCGCTGGCGATTGGCTGCGATCCAGGGCGTAACTTGCGCTGATCAGGGCCAGATTGCCCAGGACCAGCGTTTCGGTGGTTGCGCCCCAGGTTTTCAGGCCGGTGATCAGCAGGTAGGTCGGCGCGAACGCGGCCAGCAGCGCAGCCAATACGCCAACTTGCCGGTTGAACGCGCGCCAGCCTAACCAACCGGTGGTCGCCACGTAGACGCCCGACAGCAGCCAGGGGATCATTTTGAGCGTGACGGCATTCGCGCCAAACAGGGCAAACAGCGGCGCAGTCAGGTAGGATTCCAGGGCGGCGAGGTAGGGTTGTCCGGGATGGAATACGGGCCGCGCCCCGTGTTGAATGCGCAGCACTTGCAGCCCGACCATGCCTTCATCGTAATCGTAGCGCCACCCCGCCGCGATCAACAGGATCAGGCGCAGGATCAACCCGGCCAGCGCGATCCACAGAATCGTTTGGTGTTTGATGGAACGGTTCACGGGGAGTCAATTCACGGGGAAACGGTGAACGTCATGGTATTGACCGGCTCGTCGCTGCTGCCGATAAACAACCGGATTTCGTACTGTCCCGCCTCGAATCCGGTATCATGGCCGAAAAAGAAATAGCCCGATCCGGTTTCTTCCAAACCCCACAGGTAATCATTGCCGTCAACCTGCTGCCCGTCGCGGTACAGGCGTCGTTTCCACAGCACACCCTGCGCCATGCCCCGGAATTCGACAAACAGGTAAATGCGCTCTGTCCCGGCGGCGAACACGTTGCGCGGATTGACCGGAGTCAGGCCATCGGAAATCCGGTCATCCAGCGCCGTGATCACGATCTGCGCGTTGGGCAGCGGTGTCACGCTGGATTCGAGCGGCGAGCTTTCCGGTGTAAAGGTGGGAAACGGTGTATGCGTGGGTGTGCTGCCGGGGGTGGCCGTGATCACCACCACGACGCTTTCCGGCGATCCGGCGTCAGCAGCATTATTCGCGGCGGGTGATTGATCGGCGGGAACGGTGGGCGTAGAGGCGATGGGTGTCAGGTCGTCACGGGGCGGTTCGGGCGAATCTGGACCGGCCAATTCGGTAGTTGTCGGTTCGGTGTTTTGATCATCGTCGGAAAGCAGGTTGACCAATAAGGTCGCGCCACACGCCAGCCCACTGAATACCAGCAGTGTGAAAGCCAATACGAATACCCGCCACCCGCGCTGACCCGCTTCGCGCCGCCGCCGCCAGAATACGTCGGTACGGCTGCGCCGGAACAGGCGCACCGCGATCACGAACAGCAGCAGCGCCAGCCCGACCAGTATGCCGGTGATATAGGGTAGGGCGTTTGTGAGAGCGTCTGGCATGAAAGTTTAGTATCCTGACTCTTGCCAAAACTACCTGGCTTGACTATAATAACAGGCATTGGGGTCGTTAGCTCAGTTGGCTAGAGCGCGTCGTTGACATCGACGAGGTCACAAGTTCAAGTCTTGTACGACCCACCACCTTGACGGTCACTCATTTTTACATGAGCGACCGTCATTTTTTATGTTTCCCGCTTAACGCAGCGGCGGGCACGCCATATCCCCGAATTCCTGCACGAGATCGGCGCGTACCCACCCGCCCGTGATTTCCGATCCCCCTTCAACCTGGAGTTTCACCTGATACCAGCGCTGGTTATCGCTGCCAATTGTCTGAGCCAACACGTCCATAAGCTGTCCTGACAGGGCGTAGAAAATCACCCTGCCGGTTATGGGATTGGGCGTGGCGCGAATGTTTACTGCCTCGCGGTTGACTAACACGCTGCACAGAATTTCCGGCGTGGGTGTGAGCGTTGGCGTGGGTGTATGGCTGGGTGTGGGTGTGATGCTCGGTGTCGCTGTTGCGGTCGGTGTATCGCTGGCGGTCGGCGTGATGCTCGGTGTCCAGGTATGCGTCGGGGTATCGCTGGGGGTCGGCGTCCAGGTATGCGTGGGCGTTGTGCTGGGTGTCCAGGTCCAGGTGGGCGTCGGTGTTGTGCTGGGTGTCCAGGTCCAGGTGGGCGTATGGGACGGCGTAAATGTCGGCGTGTTAGTGGGCGTAATGGTCGCCGTCATCGTTGGCGTATCGGTCGGCGGGTTGATGATCGGCTCCCAGGCGGATCGAGTCGCCAGCCCGACCGCCGCCAGTACCACGATGATCACAATCGCTGTCACGATCCACACGCCGTAGCGCCGCCGCCGCATCTGGCGCACGTCTTCTTCCAACCGCAGGATATCCGTGCGCCGTCCCAGGATGCGGAACGGGTCCTCTTTGGCAATTTCCAGCCAACGCTGCGCGGTGGTCGGATCGTTATTGTCCAGCGCGTCTTCGGCGCGTTCCAGGTGACGGGCCAGCAGGTCCGATACCACCATCCGGTAGCGCGGGTCCTGCGCATACGACCGCAGTCCGCCAAGCATCGTCCGGGCCTGTCCCAGTTCGTTCTCGTAATTCTGCGCAACCAGGGCTGACGCGCGCTCGATGATGTGCCGCCCTTCGGCCATATCCGCTTCGCTTTGCCGCGCGCGCTGCAACAGGCCGGTGATTTCCTCGTCGGCGGGCGCGAGTTCCGAAGCAGCTTCCAGGGCCTGGACCGCTTCGGTTGTCAGGCGGTGACGTTCTTCTAACACGGTGGCCGAATCCGAGCGAGTCAGCGCGCCCTGCGCGTGGTTGTACAACTGCGCGATGATCTGGGCGATGCGATCTTCGATCTCCTGCACCAGCCGCTTGAGACGTTCGCTGCCCGGCAGCATCTGGCGCAGACTCGCCAGGGTATTGAGCAACTGCTGCAAATCGCGCGCCCGGCTGCCCAGTGATCCGCTTGACATATTAAGCTGCACGGTGGCCTGATCGAACTGCTGGCGGACATTGTTCACCAGATCGATACGTTCCTGGGATAGCGGATCGTTGGGGACGACGCGCATTGCGCCCTCGTATTTCAACAGCGACCCGTCCCAATCATCAGCGGCCAGCAGGCGGTCGCCTTCGGCCAATAGTTCGCGGGCCAGCGCGAGGTCCTGAATATCGAGCAGCGCTTGCTCCACGTCCTTCCAACTGCTGATCCCGGCGCGGGCGGCCAGATCGCGCGCTTCGCGGTACAGGCGCTCCGCTTCATCGTAGTTCCCGGCGCGGACGAGCGAATTGGCCCGGTTATAGGCGATGCGCGCATCAAACGGAATCCGATGATCGGGCACGACGCCGCGCAGCAGGTTGTCTTCCGCTTTCTGGCGGTAATCCTGGGCCTGGGCGTTATTCGAGTCTTCGGCCAGCACCCGGTTAGCGAGATCGACCGTTCGCTCATAATCACCGGAGTAGTACGCCTGGACCACATCCGGCATCAACTCGCTGACGTTGGATGGTGGTTTCGATGGGGTTGAGGGTGGCACAGGCGGGGCGGCGGGCGAGTCGGGGCGGGGCGGCGATCCCGGTTGGCGTGCAGGCGCAGCGGCGGGCGGTTCCGGTGGGTGCGGCGCTTGTTCGGCCATGTCCAGCCCGTAACGTTCTAGCAGCCCCTGCACTTTTAGCCCTAAATGCGGGCTGCGCTGCGCGGCTTGTTGTAGCAGTTCGAGCGTTTCCTGGCTGCCGGGATCGTGATCGAGTGCTTCGGCCAGGATATCAATGGCTTCGTCTACGTCATCTTCATCCCCTGCGATCTCGATACGGATGCGGGCGCGGCGCAGCAGTCCTCGCACCGTCGCGGCTTCCGGGGATGCGGGTGCGCTGTGGCGCGCCAGTTGGGTGAACAATTCGCGGGCCTGGGCTTCGTAAGGTGTGTTTTTGCTCTGAGCCAACAGCGTCCGCGCTTCGCTCTCCAATTGGGCGATCTCGGATGCGGTGGCGCTGTCGGGCAGCGCGTCCAATCGCTGTCGCAGGCTGTCCAGTTGCAGTTTTAGATCGGCCATATCCTCGTTTCCTGGGAATTAGGGGATCACACGATGATTGAGCGCGTCGTTGATCTGAGTCAACAGGCGGCGTAGTTCGGCTTCCATATCTTCGTTAATATCATCCAGAATGACGGCTTCCAGCAAGCGTTCGCGGGCCAAACGCAGCGCGTCCTGGCCGCGACGGAGTTCTTCCAACCCGGCGCGCATGTGCTGCCGGGCGGTGCGCAGCGCCGGGACGGTGTGCCGGTAAGGTAAATCCCACCCGTGCCGCTCCGCGATCCGTTCCAGTCCGGCGATGAAGTCCTGAACGGTGTTGAGTTCTTGCCGCGCGCCGCGTTGTAACAGGTCTTGCAGACCAGGGCTGAGCGTTGGCTCCACGCCGAAATCCAGGTGATTTACGTTGGCGTAGCGCTGCTCGACTTCGTTCTGGGAGGCGGGCTGCGGCATCAGCGCGCTTTTTTGCGGCGACAGGCCGGTGAACATCGGGTAGAGTATCCCCACACACAGGTTATGCACGTCTTGCGCCAGATATTGATCGACGGTATGGGTGCCGCTTTCGAGTAGTTTGGAACTGTTGAAGTCGATGATGCGCAGCGTTTCGCCGTCCCAATAGACGTGTTCGAGCTTGTGATCCAGGTACACGATCCGCTGCCCGTGCGCCGCGTGCAGGAATTCGGCAAACTGGATCGACAGGTCGATGCCTTCCTCGGTCGGCAGGCGGCGGCGTTCGCTGGCGGAGTTGGGTTTCATCACGTAGAACAGGTTATGGTGGCGGGGCAGCATTTCCAGCGCCAGGTAGGGCCGCCATTGGCGCGCGCTGTAGGGATACAGGTTTTCGCGGAACGCTGCCAGATCGGTGCCCAATGACACGATCTCGCCATCGTCGGGACGTTCACCGGGCGCGGACAGATATCCGCAGTCGTACAGGTCAATGGGGACCGGGTTGTGCTCCAACCGCATCAGCAGATCGGCCTCGTTGATGAACGCGCGTGCTTCCCATCGCGGCGTTCCGTCGGCGGACAGGTGCTCCGGGCGCATGACCTTAAGCGCCACACTCCGCCCGTCATGCAGATTGTCCGCTTCCCATACGCGGGCGTAATGACCGGGCGCGAAGGTATCAATATAATTCTTAATGCGGTAGCGCTCGTTGAGCGCGGTGTCACCCATAATAATTTTTTCCCCGTGATGGTCCTGTTATGGCAGTTCGGAGCGCGGCCTGTAGTCGATCTCGAACGCGCTGATCTCGACCTCAACGCCCGCGCCGGAAGCATACAGGATCAGTGTCAGCGGTTGGCCCTGCGCAAAGACCAGCACCGAATCTCCCAGGTGGCGTCCATCGACCAGAAAACTGAACGTGTTGGCGTCGATGCGCTGGATCGATAATTCGACCTGCGGGTTGGGCTGGGGCGCTTCGGTTTTTAGCTGGAACCGGTCGTTTTGATTGAGTCCCAGCCGGACATAATTGGCTTCTACAAATTGCACCTGGGCCATTGCTCGCTGCCCGTCGGCGTTTTCCACACCGAGGCCAAACGACACTTCGCCACTTTCCAGCGCCGTTTGATCGTACCCCACTAACCTGAAAACTGCATTAGCGCTGATCAGGGTGTTAGATGTTCCCGGCTGGAACAGGGTGCTCAGCATTTCCGGGGACAGCGCTACTTCGGCGGTTTGGGCGTTACCCGTCGCAAACTGCCAGTTTCCCTGGCCGGTGGGGGTCAGCGCGTCCGATGACCAGGGTAAATCCACGCCGTTTTGAGCGTCCAGGGCCGCTAATACGCTGCGATTAGGTCCTTCCGCCGTGAACGGTCCTTCCGCCAGCGCGACCGGCGTCGGCGTAACCGCCAGCGTCGGCGTGGGCGTGATGGTCGGCGGCACGGTTTCGGTCGGTGTAGGCGGAACCGGCGTTGCTGTGGGTGCTTCACTGGTGACGGTTGGTTGCGGGAACGGCGTCGAAGTGGCCGCCATAGCGACCGTTTCAACTGTATCGGCTGTAGTCACGGTCGGGGCCGGTGGCTCAGTAATTACCGGGTCGGTTGGGTCCGTTACGACGTTCTCGCGGGTGGCGGTAGCGAGTCCCGGCGCGGCGGGTGCGATAATGTCCGTTGGGATGACCTCGCGCGCATCGCCCTTATCGTCGTCACCGCCCATCCCGCGCACAACCGCGAGGCCAACGGCCACCAGCAGCACGATGATGGCCCCGATGATGATCCAGTTCCAGGGCAGGTCATATTGGGGGCGTTTGGTGGGCGTGGATTCACGGGCGGAATCGCGGTCGTCTTCCAGGTAGGCGGGCGCGTCCACCGGGCCGAACGGCGGAGAAATTCCGTCGATTTCGACCACGCTATCTTCCAGTTCATCCGGCGGCTGCTGTTCGATCACGGTTTCCCAGTGGCGAAACAGGGGATAGGCCGGGTGTTTGGTGATGAACAACGATGCAAAATGACGGTCGAATGCGGCTAATTTTTCGCGTCGTGTCATGCGTTGTCCGGTGTACGTTTCCAGGATGGCCTGGTACATATCCTGCCACTGCCGGACCTGGTGCGCGTGGTCCGAGCCGATGGTTTCGACCGTGCGGGTTACGATTTGTAAATGCGCTTCGGCCATCGACGGGTTTGGTTCGGGATTCATCGCGGCGGCGTTCTGTTCAATCGAGAGCCGCATTTGTTGAAGTTCGGCGGCGGTATCGCGCAGTCGGGCAACCCAGTTTACAAACGGCTCGATGTCCAGACTTGCCACACGTACCGCCGTCCGGATATTTTCCAGCGAGACATCCAACGCCTGCCGCGTTTCGTAGAAATCCCCGTCGGACCAGTGCCTCAGCGCTTCCCGCAGCATCTGGACCGATTGTTCCGCCCCGGTGAGCAGCTCCCCAGCCAGCGGCGCGTTGAGCGTATGCTGCACTGATTCCAGGTCGCCGGGACCGGATACGTTGTTAAGCGCGTGTTCGGCAGCCTGGACCAACCGGCGACCCGTCAGGCTGCGGTCGAAAGTCTGGAAAGCGCGGTGCGTGCGCGCATTGTCAAAGACGTTTTGGGCCGCTTCGCGCCAGAAATCAGCTTCATCCAGCGTTCCGGCCAACAGCGCCAGCACGCCGCGCAGCACGTAATGCAAATACAGCGCGCGCCACCCGGCGCTGCTGCTCTGCTGCATGTAGCTTACGATGCCGCGATTCATGGCGCGCAGGTAAAGCGACGTATTGGGCATCTGCTCGGCAAACGTGCGTCGTTCCTGTTCTTCTTCGGCCAGCAGCAGCGAGAGCGTGCGAGTTTCGGCCCGGTCGGTGCTTTCCGAATCGGTATACCCGTTGTTCGTGATCCAGTTGTCCAGCAGTTCACCGATCTGGCGCAGCCGGTTGGTCGCCATCCGTTCGCCGTCGGTGGTTGCCAGATCGTAGGCGGTCTGGCCTTTGGTGGCGGCCTCGATGCTGTTGCCCAAATCCCACGCTTTCCAGCCTTCGATCAGCGCATCGGCCAACGGTTCGTTCGGGCTGAAACGCTCCACGTAGGCGGCATCGGGCAGCCGGTTTGCCATCGATCCCAACCACGCCGCCAGGGTGTCGTTATAGGGGCGGATCGTGTCGGCGGTCCGGTGCAGCAGTTTGATGGTAGGCTGGCAGCGACCCAGCGCCAGATAATTGACAATGGTGGTCCAGCCCTCCGCCGCCTGCCGAATCGCGTTGATGGCAGCGTCGAACTGCGGGTCCGGGATATCGTCCCGGTAGGGTTGGAGAAAATCCTGCACGCCGCTGAACCATGTTCCCAGGTTCGATCCGGTGCTGTTGGGCCGGAACTGCCGCAGCGCGTGCAGCGCCTGGTGTACTTCGTCAAAATAATCGTGCAGCGCGCCAAAATGCGGCGATGTGGGATCGATCATGGCGGCTTGATTGAGCACGCCGCTGGCATACGACGGATCGCTAAAGGCGTGGCGGCCCACGTCATCCAGCCGGGTTACGACTTCGTGGGCGGCGTGTTCGGCCAGTGCTGCCGCATCTACCAATGACGAGTCACCGGATGTGGAAAGTCCGTTTTTTACGTCCGCCAGAATCGCCGCCACTTGCTCGTAAATGACCCGCAGTCCGGTCAGGCCCGGTACGGGCACGCTGGCAAGCGCTGCGTCGATCTCGTCCAATTGGGGGGCGCTGCCCAGTTCGTGCCGCAGCCGCACGATATGCGGGCGCAGCAGTGTTACCTCGTCCACCTGGATCGCCAGTTGTTCGGCCAACAGCCATTGCGCCTGCTGCGCGGCGGGACGCGCTTCGCTGGCAGTGAGCAGTATCCGGCCAGCGGTAGGTGCGTCCTCATTAAACAGCGCATTCAGCGCGTTCGAGAACCCGGTCGGGGCGGGTGAGATGCGCCGGTTTTCCAGCAGCGCCGCCGCCGCGATTAAAAAGCGGATCAGCGGCGCATTTTGATCGTCGGCGTGGGGCAGCAGGTCGTTGAGCAGCGTATGCGCGCGCGGCCAGTTGTTGCTTTCCAGGTAAATACGGATCGCATCAAGATCGGCCTGCACCGCGATGTGTTTCAGGAATGCCTGTATCTGGTCGGCCAGCGTTGCCGCCGGGGGATAACCGGGGTCCATGTCCAGCGCGGCGCGCAGTTCATCGGCCAACGTTTCGAGTTCGTCCTGGCTGGCGGTAGGCCGGACGCGGCGGCTCACCAGGGTCACGATGTCATCACGCGCCTTTTCAAGTGGCTGGCGATATTCGTGCAGGGCTTGCCGCAGTTCCGCGATGGTGCCATAGCGCCGTTTGGAATCGGGATGGACGGCGCGTGTCAAGATCGATTGCAGCCGGGCCGGGATGCGCTCAGCATCCGGGCCGAAATTCACGAAGAACGTGTCACCCTCATCTATGGTGGTTGCCAGCCGGTTGCCGCCCGTCAGGATGAAATACAGCAGTTCGCCGCATTGATGGATATCGGTGCTGCGTGTGACGCCGGGCAGGGCGTTTGGCTCGTCCAGAAACACCGCGTTGCCCCAGTCGATCACCTTGAGGTGGTAAGCGCGGCGGTCCCAAAACAGGTGCTTGGCGTCCACGTCGTTATAAACGACCTGTTTGTCGTGGGCGTGAGCCAGCAGGCTCAGCAGGTTGTCCATAATGACCAGGATTTCCAGTTCGGACAGGTGGCTGCCCCGTTCGAGCACCATGTTTTCCACGATCTCGCCCTGGGCCATGTCCATTACAATATAGTCGTGGGTTTGCCCGCCGACACGAAATGTGCCGCTGCCGCGCAGTTCGGTCAGGACCGGGTGGCCCGACAGCCGTTCCAATGCCTGTTTTTCGGTGCGGATACTGACTTCCTGCCCGGCGCGCATGGGCGGGGCATCCTGGGGGGCGGGCCGCTTGATAACCACCGGGCGATCCGCGTCGTGGGTATCATAGGCCCGCAGGGTTTCACCGGACCGTCCACGCGGGTAAATATGATCGTAGCGATAGCGGTTATCAAACAGGCTTTCGGTGCGACGCCCTGGTGGTTGAGCGGCCATATACGGTGCTCCCAGCAATAATATGGGTCGATACTATAAGTTGGTACAACGTCTCCTATTGTACGCACAGGGGGCAGGAATACCAACTGACTCTCGGAAAATGGTGGTTCGTGTTACATTTGCCAGCAAAACTGGCTATGTGTCTCTGTGAGTGTTTCAATACCGCGTTTTAGGGAAGTATGGATGTCAACAGCATTCCGGTTTACTATGTTTGGCCCGCCCCGGTTATTTGTGGGCGACGTTCCCGTATCTTTGCCACCCCAACCCGCCGCGTTTTGCGCATTCCTGGTATTAAACCGCCAGCGCCGCATTCTGCGTGAAGAGGTGCAGGCGGCGTTCTGGCCGGATGCGTCCCCTTCGCGTGCGCAGCAGCGGCTCCGGCGCACCCTGTATTTGCTGCGGCAGACGCTCCAATCTTATCCCGATCTGATTGCTACTGAAGGCAGCGAAGTGTCTATCGCGCCGGATGTGGATTTGTGGGTCGATTACGAGGCGTTTGAAACGGCGCTGATGGAAGCCTACCGCCACGATCCGCCGGATTGTCGTGGGCTGGTCAATGCGGTAACGCTCTACCAGGACGATCTGCTCAAGGATATTTATGCCGATTGGGCGCTGCTTGAACGCGAACATGCCCGCGAACGCCTGCTTACCGCGCTGCGCAACGTGATGCTCGCCTGCCAGCGAGATGGTCATTGGCAGGACGCGATCCGGTATGCCCGCCTGTTGTTGGAATACGATCCGTTTCAGGAGATCGCGTACCGGGCGCTGATGACGGCTTATGCTGCTGCCGGAGATCGGAGCGCCGCATTGCGCCAGTACCAGCAGTGTGTCCAGGTGTTGAATGATGAACTGGAGACCGATCCGCTGCCCGAAACCACGCGCCTGTACGACGATATCCGGCAGGGGCGCGGCGTGACGCCGGTTGAGATTCAACTGCCGGTGGCGATTTCTGCGCCCATAGCGCCTGATCTGGACACGCTGCCGTTGGTGGGACGTGATCAGGAATTGGCCGGAATTGCGGCGGAGTGGCGGGGATGCCAGCAGGGAAGCAGCCGCCTGCTGCTGATCACGGGTCCGGCGGGTATGGGCAAAACCCGGTTGGTGCAGGAGGCGGTGCGTTACCTGCCGGGGCCAGACGTGAACGTGATCACCGGGAACTGTTACGCGATGGAAGCCGGGACGCCGTTCCAGTTGATCGCCGATCTCATGCGCAAGGCGGTTGATATGGATATTGCGCCAATCGATCCGGATGCGCGGGCCGAATTGTCCCGGCTGGTTCCGGCGCTGCGTGGGCCGGATTCGGTTCCGGCTGCGCCAGATGTTAGTGTGCGCCTTCAGGAAGCCGTCACGCATGTGATCCGGCAGTTTGCCGCGTCCGGCGCGGGATTGTGGCTTGTGACGGAGGATTTGCACTGGGCGGACCCGGCGAGTCTGGCCTGTCTGAATCATGCCTTGCGGCGGTGCCACGATCTTCCGCTGCTGGCATTGGCAACGCTGCGCGATGAGGAAGTGTCGTATGATTCGCCGCTCATGGACTGGCCGACCAATCTGGTTCATGCGCCCGCCCCGGCGACCCTGATCCGGTTGTCGCCCCTGCCGCCGGAGCAGTTGGAGTACCTGTTGGCGCAGTTGGTGGGGAGTGACGTTATGGGTAACGTTGAGAGCAGCATTTCGCATATTGTGCCGCTGCTGTACCGCGAAACCGCCGGAAATCCCCTGTTTGTGATCGAAACCTTACGTGCCATGATCGAGCAGGGCGGGCTGGTGATCCAACCGGACGGGCGCTGGCAGTTGCGCGCTGACACGTTTTCCCAGGTAGTTGACTTGCCGCTGTCCGAGGTGGTGCTGCGCGTGATTCGCGGACGTATCCGGCGCTTGTCGCGCGCGGCCCAGGAAGTCCTGACGGCAGCCGCCGTGATCGAGCACGATATCGACGAAAAATTGTTAGTTGCGCTGGTGGACCCGGCGATTGCGTGGGATTTGGCGCTGGACGAAGTGCTGCGCGCCGCGATCCTGGCCGAAACCGCGCCGGGGTTGTACCAGTTTACCCATATCAAAGTGCGCGAAATTATTTATGCCGATACCAGCGCGCCGCGCCGCCGGTTTTTGCATCGCCGGGTGGCTGAAGTCCTGGCGCAGCAACCCGGCATGGAGCGGGCGAATCATCTGGCGGGGGTTTCCCGGCTGGCTTATCACTTTGCCCAGGCGCGGGAATGGACTCGCGCGCTGCTGCATGGGTGGCAGGCGGCTCAAACGGCCTGGACAGCGGGCGCAATGGCCGAAGCCAACCGTTACGCGGAGGGCGCGCAGGGCATTCTGGACGAGTACAGCGCCGCATTGGAACCCGATTTGCTGCCGGAATCGCTGCCCGCCATCCGGTTTGATCTGCTGGTGCTGCGCGCCGAGTTTCGCCGCCGCGCTGCGACGGCGGGATTGTATTACCCGGCGGACCTGATCGAAACGGTGGAAACGCTGCTGCCGGACGTGGACGAGTCGCGGCAGGCGCGCGCTTCGCTCCAACAGGCGACTCACCGGCTGGGGCAGGGTGATCTGGCGGGCGCGAAAGAAGCTGCCGCGCGGGGTCGGGCGCTGTATGCCCGGTTGGATGATGTGTGGGGCGAGTTGGACGCCACCCAGCACCAGATCGACATTGCATTTCGTGCCGGGGATATGGTGCTGCTGCGGCACCTGTTGGACGATATGCGCCGGTTAAGCGCCCCCATCGACCGGCAGCAGCAGGTCGCCTATAACGAAATGCGTCAGGCCGTGTACCAGGGGCGTTGGGGGGAAGTGCTGCGTTTTGCCCAGGAAGCTGTGCCGTCCGAGGACCGGCCCGTTGATCCGGCGGTGGCCTGGCTTTCTTTGGCCCATCTGGGAACAGCGTATCTCAAGCTGGGCGCATATGCCCAGGCGCAGCAGGTCGCAGAACAGGCCGTTGCTGCCAGCGAAGATGCGCACGTTCTGGGACTGGGTGCGCGGGTGCTGCTGGCGAAAGTGCATCTCCAGCGCGGGTATGTTCACGCCGCCCGCGAGATGTTGCTCGGTTTACTGGAAGTTCCCGATCCGCTTATTGGTGAGGGAGAGGTGGTATCTCCGGCGCTGGCATTGGTGCGCTGCTGTGTGGCGGTGGGTGATACGGATGGGGCGGATCGATGGGCCAGGCGCGCGGCGCAGGCTGTCAGCCGGGTACGGTTGCCGGTCCTATACCCGCTCTCCCAGGTTGGGTGGGCGCTGGCGCACCTTGCCGCTGAACGTTACGAGAAGGCACAAAAGCGGCTCAGTTACCCGGTGGAATACATGCTGCTGCTACCGGATACCGCGCCCCAGGAAGTGTTCGCGCTGCGGGCGGCGGCGGCGCATGGATTGGGCGATGATGCGGCGGCGCAGCGTTGGCTGGCGCGCGCGCGGTCGGAAGTGTCCCAACAGGCCGCGATGATTGCCGCGCCGTTCTCCCGGTCGTTTTTGGAACAGGTGCTTTTGCACCGTTGGATTACGGAAATTGGCGCGGGCGCAAGCTGGCAGCCCGGTGATCTTCTGGCTTTGCCGGTATCTGCCGATGAAAACATGATCTAGTGTTGGGAGCGCTTGTGCTCGATGGTCACGCTCCGGTCACACGGATGAGGTAGCCTGTCTGTACAGGTTCGCCGTGTCGTGATGGAGTTGTGACGTATGAAACGATCAACTGGTGAGTGGCAAGGGACTACATTTATTGTGCGGCTGTGGCAGGAACCACGCGAGTCACAGGAAGACGAGGCGGTGTGGCGCGGCACCGCGACACATGTTCAATCCGGGACCGAACGCGGGATTAAAGATTGGGATGAATTAAAGCGTTTTATGCAGACCTGGACTCAGACACGCGATTTAGATCGTTAGCATTGATAACGCGCTAGTACTCAGTCCATATGGATGTGAAGCATAAACTAAGGTAGAGTCTGGATCAACCTAAAAGGAGAACCAGACATGCCAGCGAA
>JAFGTJ010000148.1 GCA_016934195.1 Anaerolineae bacterium
CTAATTCCCGAACAACCCCGACCCCAAACCGCCGTCATCACCAAAGATCGCGCTGCCTTCGCCGCTGATATTGGTCGGCGGCACGATCACCAGCGCGGCGTTATGCTGTTCGATGTGGCCGGTCATGACGTAGCTGAAGTATATCGGCCCGCCGAACTGCTCGTTCATGGTGCCCGCGTCCAGGTTGAAGATGTGATTCTCGCTGATGTAGTGGATCAGGCCGTCGTCCGCGCCGATGTGGATCGTTGTGCCCAACTCGCTGCCCGCCATGAACAGCAGCAGCATTCCGCCGATCTGCGGATCGGCCAGCATCGCCAGATCGAACCCGCTGCCCTCCTGGATCAAGGTCTGGCCGGTCATGTTTTCGGCAAAGGCCAGAAAACCGCTCATGGTATCGGTGCTGGTCATCAGCGTGGCGATATCGAGCGTCATGGTCTGGGACTGCATCGCCTGCCCGTTATAAGCGTCGGCAGACCCGGCGGTGACGGCGAACGTCGCCGGATTGCTGTAGAGGTCCAGGCCCGCGCCGACCGATCCGCCTAACCCCAGCATCATGCTCAGGCCGTTGAGCGTATTCATATCCGTGAGCGTTTCCTGGCTCCAGGTTGCGCCGCCGTCCTCGCTGACGTAGCCCTCGCCGCCGATCAGGATGACCTGGACGTTGTTGTAGCTCTCGGTCGCGCCGTTCTGCGTGAGTTCCATCCTGTCCAGCCGGATGTGAATATTGGCTCCCAGCCCGTCGTCGGTTTCAGCGGGTATGTATTCGTAGGACCCGGCCACCGTCAGGACCATGTTCTGACCGGGCATTTCCATCACCAGATCAACCGCCAAATCCGGCACGACGACCGACTGCACCTGGCTCATCATCTGGTAGGCGTCCTGGCGAGCCTGGCATGTGTCGGTGGCTTCGTCCTCGGCGCACTGGGCTTTGCTGACGGCCATGATGCTCATTCCGGCGGGCAGCGGGAATCCGCACGCCAGGACCGGCGCGGCCAGCAGTGCGGCCAGCATTACAAACAATCCTGCTTTTTTCATGATTTTTTGCCTCTTGTGTTCCAAACCGAGTAGTGTCCTGATTGTAGGGGTTTTTGGCGCAATTTGCACTATGATAGGATAGGGGTCAGGGCACGCCAGGGACAAAAGACGTTCACCACAGAGACACGGAGAGCACAGAGGAAAAGACGGTTAAAAGAGAAAAGAACTTCTCCACCCTGTTTTTTCTCTGTGTCCGCTGTTCCGGTAGGATTACAGGATAGCGTGATCGTGAGTTAGCCCCTCCCCCTGGCCCCCTCCCCACGTTGTGGAGAGGGGGAAAACGACACGACCCTCTCCCCCTTTCTCCGCCTGCGGGGAAAGGGGGCGGGGGGATAGGGGCTAACTCCGGTGCAATCACGTTGTTCTGCGGAGCTGCCGCTGTGCCCCTGTGGTGAAATATCCGAAACGAGGACACGATGGGACCGGAACTGATTGTACTCGCGCTGGGCACGCTGGGACTGGGCGGGATCGGCGGCTGGTGGGTGACGCAGCAGGCGCGGCGCGATCATGTCAACCGCGCGCGGACGGACTGGGTGCGCGCCGGGCAGATTATCCGCTACGGGCCGGTGAGCGCGGTGTGCTACGGACAGCGCCCGCGCCGCGTTTACCGGGGCGGGATGTTTGGCGCGCTCGGTATCGCCGGGGGACAGGTGGTCTTTGACGGGCTGCGCGCCTCGCGTTGTGACCTTCACCTCGCCCCGGACACGATCCGCTGGATCGGACTGAGCACGATCCCGGTTTTGGCCGGACGCGCGATCAGCAGGCGGCGGGTCCTGTCGATCCACACCGACGGGCCGGACGGCTGGCGCGTGATCGTGTTCGCGCTCGATGAGCCGCTGGCATTCGCGGAACAGGTCGCCGGGATCACCGATCTGCCGGTGCGCGATTCGGGCGGAACACGCGAGGATTACGGCCCGGTGACGGCGATGCGGCTCGATCAGGACGTGTACGGCGAGTGGTCGCCGGACCGGGAAGACGCGCTGTATCTCGCGCCGGATCGCCTGCTGTTCGGCTGGCGGGACGCGATCCCGCTGGACGATGTCCGGCGGATCGACACGCTGCACCAGCGCGGCGGCGGGCCGTTTTCCCAGGATATACTGCGCGTGGAATACGTTATTTCGGGCGAATTTGAGGAGGAATTCGCGGTGGTGGGATTCGGTGTGCGCGGCGCGAACCAGTGGGCGGCGGCCATCCAGCGCCGGATCGATGCGCCGGTTCCGGTGCAGGCGGGAAGGAAGAAGAAATCTTAATAACTCTTCACGTCGAGTATGTTACAATAAGCAGGACTCAAAAAAACACGAAAGCGCCAAACGTGAAAATTCCGTCCGATGCTACGATTGCCAGGGACAAATTGCTGTTGTTGGCGAATTCAATGGGACCATATTTCGTAGGGGCGCTGCTTGCTGCGCCCTGTATGTTTTTTGGGGAGGGCGCGGCAAGCAGCGCCCCTACGCGCCCAATTCGCCAACAACATCAAATTGACACGATTTTATCACGCTCAAACCGGGAAAGAAGGTCGAGGATGAAACCTGAACTCTACACCGAAATCGCCCTGACTCGTGACATCCCCGAATCGCGCTTGCGGCAGGGCGATATTGCCGTCGTGGTGGACTATGTGCCGCATCCCTCCGGCGGCGAGGAAGGCTGTATTCTGGAAGTCTTCAACGTGTTGGGCGAGTCCATCGATGTTGTGACCGTCCCGATCTCCGCGATTGAGCCGCTGCGCGCCGATCAAGTGCCTTCCGCGCGTCCTCTGGCGCAAGTCGGATAGTGTAAAGGGGCGGGTCCGCGCCCGCCCCACACTTGACTCACTCGATCTCGCTGCCGCCTGCCGGATTCTGGGCCTCAAACGGCCACGCATCGCGCTCAAAAATATCCGAGGGCAGCACCTCGCCAAATTCGATCCAGGCAAC
>JAFGTJ010000149.1 GCA_016934195.1 Anaerolineae bacterium
CGGCTGAAACACGATGCTGGCCGTCAGTATCCGAGCCGTCAACCGGGCGATGATTCCCACAACCCCAATCGAAAGAGCGAGCCATGTTAGTTTTTGAAGAATGGTGCTGGTCTGGCGCTGCATCTATCGTATCCTTGAAAGTAACTTCATTCCCCACTTGCAGTAGTATCATACCGGGTCGAACTTGCACTCAGACTAAAGGGTATCCCCCATCACCTTACAATCACCTAACGCTTTGTTGAAATATAGTTAAAGTTCGTGTACAGCAGAGGCTCTGCCGCCGATTCGTGTCGTTCATTGGGCAGCGATTGCCCTGCGCTTATCTCATGAATCCTGGCAACCTCCGCGAAGCGCTGTTAGACTTGGGATGTAAACGGTGAAAATCAGGGTAAGAGGACTAAAATGATGAAACTGCGCATAAGTGGACTGCTGGTTATTGTTAGCATGTTGGTACTGGTTCCCCAGGTGGTCACAGGGCAGGATTCGGGCATTAGCTGCACCTTTACGGCAACGGCCAATGTGCTCAATTTGCGCAGCGGGCCGGGCATCACCTTTGAGTCGGTGGGTCAGCTTAATACCGGCGATACGTTAGCCGTGATCGGGCGCGATGTTGGAGACGATGGGTACGTGTGGTGGCAGGGCGCGGGCAACCAGTGGGTCCGCTCCGATATGGGCACCTCGGATTGTTCGTCGTTATGTGGCGATGGAGTGTGCGAATACGGCGAGGATGCAACCAGTTGTAGCAGCGATTGCTCCGGCACAACGAGCAATGTCGCCAACGTCGCCGGGTGTCTGGTCAGCAGTTGTGAAAGCTGCTACGAAACGGTCGATTGCTATCCCGACTGCAACGTGTGTACCTGTTCCCAGAACGAGTTTGGCTGCCCTACGTGCTACTGCGAGTATCCCGAAGGCGCGACACCCAGCACCGCCGCCTCGACCGGCAGCGTCACGACTTCGGCGTCCGTCAACTGCACATTTACCGCCAGCCGCACCGCCAATTTGCGCAGCGAACCGAGCGCCCTTTCCTCGCTGCTGGGGGAACTGGATGCCGGGGATACGCTCGCTATCACGGCGCGCGATGTGGGAACCGACGGGTACGTGTGGTGGCAAAGCACCGACGGCGAATGGGTTCGCTCCGATCTCGGTGATTCCGACTGCCCCAATCTGTGCGGCGACGGGGTATGTGAGTATGACGAAACCCTGGACTCCTGCTCGGCGGATTGCGCCGGAACCTCATCTGCCACGACGACCTGGACCACAACGAGCACCGAATGCGTGGTTGATAGCTGTGAAAGCTGCTACGAGACGGTGGACTGCTACCCCGACTGCGGCGAATGTACCTGCTCCCAAAACGAGTATGGCTGCCCGGAATGTTTCTGCGGATATTAATACCAGGTAGTAACAGCACGCTCTAGCTGGATATCTATTGTAACGGTACCGTGCGCCCGGCCAGCACAGTAATTCTGTGGGCCGGGTGTTTTTTGTTGAAGCGTATTCGGAATGGTGGACAACTTTCCCACGATCTGCCAGAATCACCAGCGTGAACTAAAAAACATACTGATATTTGATTATCCCTGAAAGGATTTGACATGAGCCAATATGCACTGCCGGAACTTTACCAGCCGAAACCCGTTGCCGACAATGAAGCGATTCTGATCGCTAACGGTGATCTGCGCCTCTCCGCGAACCAAAAATGCTGGGCGGCCCAGGAAGCAATGGAACAAGCCGTGACCGCCGCTTTTGCCAAAGAGGGGATCACGGTCAAGCGCGGCCATCCCTATGATCCGGCGCAAAAACACGGTTTCATCGGCAGCCAGAAACACGGCATGGCGGTCTTCAAAAATATCCATCCCGATGCTAAGCTGATCGTGGCCGAGTCGGTATGGCAGTACAGCCACCATATTTTGCACGGATTGCGCCACCATCGCGGACCGATTCTCACGGTGGCGAACTGGTCCGGTGAGTGGCCCGGCCTGGTGGGAATGCTCAACCTCAACGGATCGCTGACCAAGATGGGCGTTAAATACAGCACGATCTGGAGCCGGGATTTCACCGATAATTTTTTCCTGAACGGCATCCGGCAGTGGATCAAAGCAGGCCAGATCGATCACGATACCAGCCATGTCCGCGATCTGGTGCTCGGCAAGCTGCCGGAAGCGGAACGTGTTTTGGGCGAAGCGCTGGCCGCGCAGCTTGGGCGCGAAAAAGCCATCATGGGCATATTCGATGAGGGCTGTATGGGCATGTACAACGCCATCATCGACGACGAAATGCTCAACCCTACCGGTGTATATAAGGAACGGCTGAGCCAATCGGCTCTGTTCGCCGGGATGCAGTTGGTCCGTGATGCGGAAGCCCAAAAAGTCCGCGACTGGCTGGACGCAAAGGGCCTGACGTTCATAACCGGCACGGACGAAGAATCCGAACTGACCAATGCGCAAATTTTCGACCAGTGCAAAATGTATATCGCCGCCGTGCGGATCGCGGACGAATTCGGCTGTGCGACCATCGGCATCCAGTACCAGCAGGGCCTCAAAGACCTGTCGCCCGCATCGGACCTGGTGGAAGGTCTGCTGAATAACGTCGAACGCCCGCCGGTCTACCACGCCGAAACGGGCGAGGAACTCTACCCGGAGCAGGCGATCCCGCATTTCAACGAAGTAGACGAAGACGCGGGGCTTGATGCGCTGGCTACAAATCGTGTCTGGAACGCGATAGGCTTTGATCCGGCCACCACGCTCCACGATTTGCGGTGGGGCGAGCATTACAGCGGTCCCGATGGATTGGGCGGCACGGTCGATGAGTACGTGTGGGTGTTCCTGATTTCCGGCGCGGCTCCGGCATCCCATTTCATCGACGGTTACGCGGGTGCGATATCACAGCGCCAACCCCCGATGTATTTCCGACTGGGCGGCGGCACGCTGACCGGCATCAGCAAGCCGGGCGAGATCGTATGGAGCCGCGTGTTCGTGATGGACGGCGAGTTGCACGTCGATCTGGGGCGCGCCTCGGTGGTACATTTACCCAAAGAGGAAACCGAGCGCCGCTGGCAGCTCACCACCCCGCAATGGCCGATCATGCACGCCGTCACGCATGGCGTATCCCGCGATCAGATGATGGCCCGCCACAAAGCCAATCACCTCAACGTGGCCTACGCGCCCTCAGCGGAAGCTGCCGATCAAGCGCTCGCAGCTAAGGCCGCCATGTTCGCCGCGATGGGCCTCAAGGTTCACCTGTGCGGAGACGTAACCGTCGGATAACGCGGGACCAGCATGAAAATATAATTAACAAAGAATTGATGTTGACGAAATAACGGCGCGGTGGTATATTGCGCCGTTTTTGTTTATTTGGCAGTCAAATCGATGCCATGCGTATATTGACAAAGAATTCATAAATGATGTACGTTGTGCGTGATATAATTGGCGAACGATAAAAAATGTCAGGCTGTCATCGTGCGCGCCACACTCAACGAAACCTATAAAGGGCTGCTGCTGCTCTGGGACTACCGCTTCAATCTGGTGATGGAGACGGTCGCCATCTGTTTCGTGTTCATTGGCCTGAACTTCCTGATCGGCAACGGCGACCTGCCCCAGGAGCAGTTGGATTCGTCCCTGCTCGGCTATATCGTGTGGCTGTATACGTTTATGGCCGTGACCAATATGGGGTGGAGCCTGCGCGAAGAAGCCCAAACCGGCACGCTGGAACAGGCCTTTATGAGTCCGGTCCGGCCCCAACTGCTGATCCTGGGGCGCGCGTTGGCAAACTTTCTCACCACAAGTTTCACGATCAGCCTGATTGTGGTGGTGCTGGTCCCGCTGTTGAGCATTACGGTTCCAATCCGGCTGGCGGGATTGGTGGTGTTCGCCTGGACGGTTATCGGGTTGTTTGGCCTGGGCTTCATCGTCGGCGGCGCGACATTGGTTTTTAAGCAGGTGGAATCGTTCGCATATCTGGCCCAGTATGGCTTGATGTTCCTGAATGGCTCCATGCTGCCGGTTGATAAACTGCCCGATGGTATAGCGCTGTTTGCCCGGCTGCTGCCCGGCACACAGGGAATCGTGGTGCTGCGCAGCGTGTTATTGGACGGGCATTCCCTATCCGGCGTATGGCGCGATGGTAGTCTGGGCTGGCTGATGCTACACTCAACTATTTTTTTCGCCGTCGGCTGGCTGTTATTCCAAATCTGTGAACAACACGCGCGACGACGTGGCAGTCTGGGTCAATATTAAAATACGCCAACCTAATCTTATAATTCACTGACAACTCCCTTCATAAAATATGATAACATTAACAAAGGGGAGAAAAAGCATGGAGCGCGTCCGTACGTGCCGCCAAAAAGGATACGGAATGAGCGAGGCCATTCAAACCAAAACAACCTGTGTTGGCGAACGAGTTGAGCAGTTACTGGACGTGTTAGGCGAAACTCGCCTGGATAGCGCTCCCTATGATACGGCCTGGGTTGCCCGGTTGGGCGCTGATTTTGATGATCCGGCCTTCACTCACGCGCTGGAATGGGTCCGCAAACACCAACAGCCGGATGGCAGTTGGGGCGCTGAGCCGCTTTACTATCACGACCGGTTTGTGTCCACGCTGGCCTCGCTTATTGCGCTGCAAACCGCCGGGGGCACCGCCGAGGATAAACGCAAAATTGAACATGGCGAACGCTTTCTGTGGGAAAACCTGGGACGGCTAAACGTTGACAGCGGTGATACAATTGCGTTCCCGATCCTGATCGTATCGCTGCTGCGCGAGGCGTTGCGACACGGCCTGGACGTGCCCGCCAGCGTAACCCATAACGTCGCCATTATTGAGAAAAAACTCAATATGTTGGGCGGCGATCCCAAACGCTGGCGCTATACCTCGATGTCCTTTTCATTGGAAGCCGTGCCACCTTATTTGCCCGATCAGTCCGTATTTGCCAGCACCGATTTTATTCTGGAAAACGGTTCGATTGGCACATCGCCCGCCGCCACCGCCGCCTACCTGCTCCAGACCAAACAGCACAATACCGCCATGATCGATTATCTCAAAGCCGCACAAGAAAAACAGGGCGACGGCGGGATACCCGATATCACGCCTGCCGAGATTTTTGAGGTTGCGTGGTCACTGCACATACTCACACTCTCCGGCGCGATCAAACCCGATCACCCGGTGGTGAAACGGCACCTTGACGTACTGTGGAAGCACTGGTCGCCCAGCAACGGGACGAGTTGTTCGCAATATTTCCCCGTGCCGGACCTGGACGACACGGCCACCGTGTTTGGGCTGCTGCGGTGGGGCGGATACCCGGTTCATGCCGATGTATTCAAGTACTACGAAGATGAGCAGCATTTTAAATGTTATCCCGGCGAAGCGGACGTCTCACTAAGCGTCAATATTCGCACCCTGGCCGCGCTGCAAACCGAACGCGCCCACCCCCAATTTTCGTCCTGGTCGGGGAAGATCGGGGCCATGCTGCGCTATCACGATCTGAACAATCACCTCTGGTTTGATAAGTGGCATATCTCGCCCTACTACCTGACATCGGTGGCAATCTGTTCGCTGCCGAATAATCTCAACGATCTGCTGCCCAAGCGGGTGCGCTGGATCATTAAAACGCAGCAGCCGGACGGAGGATGGGGCTACTTTAACGGTTCTACACCCGAAGAAACCGCGCTGTGCTTGCTGGCGCTGCTCCACTGGAATAAACACGTCGAGCACGTTGATCCCGATGTGTTGGATTCCGCTGCGCGCTACGTTGAACGTTACTCGCGCAACACCATACACCCGGCGTTCTACGTCGGCAAATGCCTGTATATGCCGCTGCATGTGGTACGAGCCACCATCCTGAGTGCGCTGCACAGCTACGCCCTGTACAAGGAGGGATAATGGCTGTTCAGACCCCTGCCCTGCCCCTCCAATATTGGCGCAGTCTGCCCCCGCGCCGCCGGGCGATCTGGATCGCGGTAGTGGTATGGTGCGTACTGCACCTGGTTGGGTTCGCGGGTGCAGTGCTGCTGATGCCGGACTTCGAGCGCGACGAAGTAGAAAAGTGGTCGGACATTGATGTGTATCTCGATGCCGCTGATGCCGTGCGCCAGCACGCGCCGCTATACGTGATGGATGACTGGGACGACTCGATGGTGTATTTTTACCATCCGGCTTTTGCCCTGGCCTGCGTCCCGCTGACCTACCTGCCCTTCCGCCTGCTCAGCCTGTTGTGGATCGTCATGCAAACCGCCGCCTACCTGGGCGCGCTGTGGGCATGGTACCGCGTCCTGGTACGGATCGGCTGGATCGAAGGCGCGCGCGTGTACCGGCTCTGGCTGCCGCTGGCGCTGGTCTTTTCGGAATGGTACGCCAACCTGTTTTACGGCAACGTGGTATCGACCTTGCTGCTGCTCAGCGGTTTGATGACGCTCGGCATTGTGGAAGATCGGCCCCGTCTGGCCGGGATCGCGGGCGCATTGATCCTGATCCTCAAACCACAATGGCTGTTTCCACTGATACTGCCCGTGATCTTCCGCCGCTGGCGGTTTCTGCTGCACCTGTTAGCCGTACTGCTGGCGGGATATCTGCTGATCACGGCTGGATTTGTGCTAGCGACTGGCCTCTCATATGGTGTGGAAACGCTGCGCGCCTACCCGGATTTTTTGACCACGCTGGACGCTAACTATCCCTGGTCAATGAGAACCGGCTTATTTGAGAACATGAATCACTCGTGGCAGCAGATTTATCACAGTTATTTTGGTTCGCGGGCGTGGGTCGAGCCGCTCACGATATTGACCAGGCTGGTGATGCTGGCGCTGCCGGGACTGCTCATTTTGCAAGCGTGGCGGCGGCGCATCACGTTGACGGACCATCCGGCCCTGGCGATCTGGTTTGCCGGGTTAGGCTATCTGACCGCCATGTCCATGCTGGCGCAGCTCTGGGAAGTGATGGGCAGTATCGTATTTTTCCTGGCAATCCAGGCTGCTCCCAATCCGCAAGTCCGCCGCTGGTCCCGGCTGTACCTGATTTATGCCACGTTTGAACTGCAAGCCGTGATCAGCGCTCTGACGGGTTGGCAATGGGCGTTTTTGCCGCAAACCGTGCCGCTGGCAATGCTGGCGCTGCTGCTCTTATATGGCTGCCTGTTGGTATTGGCTGCCCACACGGTATCGAACACGAGGAAACCGGAATACGGAGGAAACGCTCCATGAGCACCCAAACCGCTGCTAACAACACCTCCACGCCTGCACCAATACACCATTTACACCTGTTAAACCCGATCTTCTGGTGGCGTTACTGGATCAAACCCCGGTCGTCTAACCGTGACGCCGCCTTCCGTGAACGCACAATTCGGGTAGCCGTAGCCGTGATGTTGATCATGACGGTGCTGTCGGTGCTGTCATCACTGATATTTTACGATCCCGAAACCGGCGTATTTACCTATACCAACATCAGTTGGGTGATGATTTTCATGTTTGGAATATCCGCCGTCGCGGTGAATCGCCAAAACCTGATCGCGTCCGGCCAGTTGTTGGTTGCTGGCATGGTGGTCGGCGCGTTGGGAGCCACTATCATCAGTGGCTTCTGGTACATCCTGGTGCTGCCTGCTTTCATGCTCATTATCCTGATCACGGCATTGGCGCTGCCACGTTCGGCCCTGCTTCCGGTAGGGATAATCATCGTTGCGCTGTATACCGCCGTAACCGTCATTCAGGAGAACCAGGGTCTTCAGGCCGATATGCTCAAGGACCCGGCCAAAGCGCTGTCGGTGTCGGAGGCGGCAATCAACGTGTTTTTCCTGGTAGCCATTGAGGTATTGTTCCTGCGCCAACTCCGGTTAGAGTTCGACAGTCGTCTTGCCGCCATGAGCGAAGCGCTGGGACAGGCCGAACAAGCGCGGGAAGAAGCCCACCGCGCAAGCCAGGCCAAGTCCGAATTTTTGGCGAGCATGTCGCACGAATTCCGCACGCCGCTGAATGCCATCATCGGGTACGCCGACATCATGATCGCGGGGATGGCCGGTATCTTAAGCGACAAACAGACGCAGATTAACAGCCACATCCGGCACAACTCGAAGCGGCTGCTTGGCATGATCAACAATACCCTGGACATGGCAAAGATCGAAGCTGGCAAAATCGAAGTGCGCGTCACTGAAATGTCACCCCAGGATGTGATCGGGCAGGTTATCGGCGGCATGGAAAGCCTGGCTCAGAACAAAAACATTACCCTGACCGCCGAGTTTGACGAGCGAACGCCGAAAACGGTCCGGTGCGACTCGCCCAAGCTGCAACAAATTCTGACCAACCTGCTCGGTAACGCAATCAAGTTTACTTCTGAAGGCGGTGTCAAGGTAGAAGTAGGCGGTAACGGTGACAACTGCTGGTTTTTCAAGGTAAAAGACTCCGGGATTGGGATGCCGGACGATGCCGCCAGCTACATTTTCGATGCCTTTAGCCAGGTGGATACCGTCGGGACCAGGGGCGTTGAGGGCACCGGATTAGGGTTGGCGATTGTTAAGCGCCATGTGGACTATATGGGAGGCAGTGTTGAGGTCGAAACCGCGCTTGGCAAAGGCACAACCTTTATTGTGACACTGCCTTGTGACGTACAGGAACGGATTATCAGCGAAATTTAGCGCGTGCGGGGAACCCAGTAGCCATCTCGACGCTGACCCAAACCCGTAATGTGTTTCTCGGTGGCGATGTTATCCGGGTACAGGGTTTCCTGGTCGCCGCGAATGAACAAGCTGTCGTACAGCAGCCGCCGCCATGCGTGCTGGTCCAGATACAGAGTGGGAAATTGCAGAAAATAGAGTGCCGTATTCCCATGAATCACCAGCGGCACGTCGAACACCGTCGGTTGATCACTGCCGATCCACAGGCTGACCTGCGCAACCGGGCCGCCGTAATAGGCGGTCATAATCCGGTCAGCGGTCAGGTTGTCGCCGTAGATTTCTTGCAGATGGTTCGCGTGTGCCACGATGTCGAGCAGCGGCTGATCGGCAAATACACCGTACCGCAGCCGGTGCCGGGGGTTTGGTAATGGATGCAGTTGTTGCAACGTCTGTTGTACGTTATCCGGGAGCAGGTCAATTTGCCCGTAGCATAACGCTTCAACTTCACGCTCCCGGTACCAGGCCAGGGCTTCATCACTACTCACATTGGCGACGGCTTGCGCGCCAAACTGCATATATTCCGGGCCACGTTCGGCCAGGTCGCGGCCTATCACGGGGGTATAGATGGTATGCACCCCGTCGGCAAACATCATGCCCATGATCTCAAGCATCCGGCGGAACGTCTGGATCAGATAATCGTCCGTGTATACCTCGTCCGCCGTTTTGTTAAACGCCGCCATGTACCAGCGCCGGGTGCCGTTAAACGGGATGGCAACCCCCATCGGAGCAGGAATCAGGTCCGCGACAGTATGTGAATCGAGCGTTACAAAGTCATTAAAATCCATATCGATCCTTTTTCTAGTCCTTTAAGGCCATTGCCAGCACCTTAATGATAAGATAATCTTATGGCAAATAATTGTCAAGGTTCAGTGGCAGTGTAAATTGCCACATTGTTAGTTCACAGGTGGGAACCATGTCTGAAAACATTCGTAAGTGTACGGCTTTGATCGTGGATGACAACTGGTATAACCGGGATATTTTCCGAATGGCGTTGGAAAACGCCGACTATGAGATCACCGAGGCTGAAGACGGAAAAAAGGGCCTGGATATCCTCGAACAAAACACCTTCGACCTGCTGGTGCTTGATCTCCAGATGCCGGAAATTGATGGGTACGGCGTCCTGAAAGCGCTCCGCGCCGAGGACCGGCACAAAAGTATGCGGGTGCTGGTCGTCACGGCTAACCCGCACATGGCGACCGATAAGGTTGATGATATGGCCGATCATGTGATGCTGAAGCCGATTGACGTGGTGAGTTTTGCCCAGTTTACCAAGCGGCTGAAGAAAACGTTCACGGGAGAAAGCTAACGCGATGGCATCTCCCAACCTATCTGAAGTGGCCCGGTTGGAACTCATCAATTACCAGGCGCTGGTGCCGGTGGCCGACGTGACACCAGGGCTGAACCTGACTCTGCGTGAGGACGTGATTCTGACCAGCAGCCAAGTATTTCCCGCGCCGGATACTACACACGCCTGTTTGCTGCGGGCCGGGGACGAAGCGGCAGACTCGCTGTTGGCAGAAATCATCGGCTATTTCCGGGAAAGAGGGCTGCCCACTCATATCTATCTGTCGCCTGCCTGCACACCGTCCGATCTCGCGGACCGGCTGCGCAACCGGGGTTTTGAGCCACACGAACACACCGAATCCTGGGTCGTGTTAGATGATCTGGCTGAAATTGAGTTCCGGTCGCAGCGAGACGATCTGGAACTCCAACCGGTAGGCGCGGACGAGGCGTTGATATTTGCCCAGACCTTCCTGTCCGCGTTTGAACAGCCGGACGATTTCGCACCGTATCTGGCCGAAATGTTCAAGCCGTCGATGGGACTGCCAACCGCGTTCCATTTCCTGGCGCGCCTGGACGGACAGCCTATCGGCACGGCGTCGCTGGTCATCTGCGAGCAGCACGGCATCATCGGCAGCACGGGCATTCTACCGGAATACCGCAAGACAAAGGCGGGTGTGGAACTGTTCCGCGCCGTGTACGCGGCGGCGCAGCAGCAGCAGGTCACGACGCTGTTTGCCCAAACACGCACGGGCAGCACGGCGGAACAATTGATGCTGGCGAATAATTTCCGGCGCGCGTTTGTGCGGCAGGGCTTCACACTGGACGGATGACCGGACAACTGACGTTTTACCTCAAACATTCACTCAACGACCTCCGCGCCAACCGCCAGCGGACCGTTTTCGCGCTGCTGTGTATTGCGGCGGGGGTCGCGGCGATTGTTGGGCTACAAACGTTGGGGGAATTGATCAACGATACCCTGACCGGCAGCCTGCGCGAAGCCAATAAAGGCGATATTCACATTTTCTCCGGCCCGGAGAGCGACACGCCCGAAGCCGTCCAACGCCAGGGACGCGCCGAGGGCGTGCTCGAACCGGGCGGGCAGTTTTTCCCCGATTACTTTGGGCAAGCCGGACTAGACCGTATCCAGGCATGGTTTGATACCCACTACCCCGGCGCGGCGGCAATTACTTACCAGCAAACGTTTAGCGATTTGACCACCGGCACGGGGATCAGCCTGCCCGCGCGCCAGACTGAAAAGACGTTTGTTTCAAGTTATATCGTAGATGCCGCCCGGTTCCCGCTGTACGGCGAGCGTGTCTCGCTGGACGGCGTACCGCTGCGCGACCTGATCCAACACCCGGATGATATCGTGATCAGCGACAATCTGGCCGATGACCTAGGCGCGGAAATCGGGGACACGCTGCGACTTTCCGGCGCAAGCGCTGATTTTACGCTGCGGGGCGTGGTATCTGCCGACGCCGAAGCCGGAGTCGATAACCTGTTCGCCGGACTGTTCGGTTTTTACTACCTGGACCTGGACGCCGCGCCGTATTTCAGCCAGGAACCGGCCACCTACGATCTGTACGTGCGTTTGAATGACGACAGCCAACTGGCCGAAATCGAGGCAGCGTTCCGCGCTGAATTCCCCTATATAACCGTGATCACCACCCAGGACTTAAAAGATCGCAACGCGCAGATATCGCGCATCATCAACGGGTTGGTGACGGTGATGGGCTTGGTCGCGCTGCTGATCGGCGGCATCGGGATCGCCAATACCATGTTGGTGATCGTCAACCGCCGCGCCGCCGAAGTTGCCATCCTCAAAACGGTGGGGTTGGAGCCGCGTGAGGTCACGCTGTTGTTTCTGACCGAAGCGATCCTGATGGGCATAATTGGCAGCGTGGCCGGGGTGCTGTCAGGCTGGCTGATCGCGTTTGTGGCGCGGGGATTGGCCGAAAGTTTTGTCGCGCAGTCGTTGGAGTTCCGGTTCGCGCCGGGACCCGCCTTAACCGGGCTGGTGATCGGCATTCTGATCACGGCGATTTTCGGGTTTTTGCCGACTCTGGCTGCCGGGCGGGTGCGTCCTGTGACGGTGATGCGGCCTTCGGATGCGGTCGTGCCAAAGGCTGGACGGCGGCTGACGGCGGTGGCAATCCTGGCGCTGCTGCTGGCGCTGAGCGTGCTCACTCAAGGGCTGGTCGGGGACCTGA
>JAFGTJ010000150.1 GCA_016934195.1 Anaerolineae bacterium
ACGCCGGTTCATATCCCGATGGTGGCAGGTGCGGAGTCGCTCAACGCGGCGGTCGCGGCCAGCCTGTTAATCTACGAAGCGCGGCGGCATACCTGGCAGTAACCGGCATCTGCACAAAATTCCGAAATTCTTCATGAAACTTGCGCTGGATTGCGCTTCCGGCGCGTGTATACTAGAGTCGTGTTAATATTCGGTTCGTGCAAGTCGATTTACACTAAAGAGGTCGTGCGGCATGGCAAAGACACCTCCCGCGCCTGAACTGCTCCAGGCCTACAAGCTCATTCAAGCCGGACAGCGCCAGGAAGCCGGTCAGCTATTAAAAACGTACCTGGGCGAGCATAAGGACGATGTACAGGGCTGGTGGTTGATGGCCCACGTCGTCACCAAGCCGGACCACGTCCGGCGCTGCCTGGAAACGGTGCTCAAGCTCGACCCGGCGCACGAAAAAGCCCGCGCCCGTCTTGCCAACCTCAAGCCGCCCGCGAGTCCGCCCGCCGCGCCGCCCGCAAACAAACCGGCGAGTGAATCCATGTCCATCGACGCGCCGGACGACAGCCTGTTTTTCAGCGGGATGGCTCCGAAGACAGCTTCTTCCACGCCTGCACAAAAGACCGGTTCCGCGCCTGCTCCGTCGCTGGTGATAAAGCCGGTGAAACCCGCCCCACCGCCGCCCGCACCTGCAAAACAGGCCGGTTCCGAGTCCGCGCCGGACACAGCGCCCTCGTTTGAGGACTTCGCGGCCAGCCAGCCGACTAATGCCGATCCCTTTGCCGGGCCGCCGGTCGATAACCCGTTTGCTGACATTCCGGCGGATTCCGAGGACGTGTTCGCGGCGGAACGGCCCCGCGTGCTGGACCCGTTTGATACCGCGTTTCTGCCGCGCCCGGCGGTGACGCCGTCCAAACTACCCCAACCCACCGGCAAACCGGCCACATTCAACGATTTCGACGCCGAAGACCGCAAATCCAGTCTCGAAGCCGCGATTGGCTATGGGCTGATCGCGCTGGCGCTGGTGGTCCTGGTCGGGCTGGGGGCGTATGTAATGGTGAACGGCTTTGGCAGCAAGAACGACTCGGTGCCGTCGCTGACCGGGCTGGACGGCGGATCGTTCACCATCCAGTATCCCAAAAGCTGGGATACCGAGTGCGTGCGCGAGACGATGGGTTACATGGTGTGCGGTATCGCCAACCACGCCTACTACAACGAGGCGCAGTGGTACGCCACCCAGGACGTCAACATCGGCGAGATGCTGTCGGCGGCGTTCTCGATGGCCTTTTCCGGCGAGGAACTGCCTGACGAGCAGGTGTCGATCATCGTGATGGACGTGCCCACCAGTTCACCCGCTTACGATAACGGCAGTTGGGCCAAGACCAGTTACGAGATGGTGGGGGACCTGAAGCGGTGGGGCTTCGTCAGTGACGAGGCCGACTACCATTACGACAAGCAGGAACTCGTGCTGGACGGCTATACGGCCTATTACTACGAATACGTGATGAACGATCCCGAACGCTGGAGAGAGCACGAATCCGCGTATGACGTCTATATTCCGCACGACGGGATCATGCTGTGGATGCGCGTCTCGATCCAATCGCCCAACGGGGACCGGGATTACCACAACACCATTCAGGAAATGATCCAGTCCATCGATATCAAGCCGGTCGAGGAATGGTAAAAACAGGATGGCGCGGGCGCGAGTCTCGCGCCCATTACCACACCCGGTACAAACTACCCCATTTTGCCGTACCAAACAGGTCAACGCGCTTATTTCTCTACGCCAAAGCACACTACACCCCGCCGAATCCCCTGGTAGAATCACGCCAGTAGATGCGTGATATCTCGCGCGCCGCCGAACTTTCGACGGCACACGACCGCCGGACACCTCCATTCACCTATGCTCCGGGCGTCGATCCGTGCCAGTTAGACATGAATCGCACCTGTAAGGGGGCTTCGCATGGAATTTTCCGGTGATTTTGATACGCTGGCCCTGGTTGGAATCACGATCCTGGGCGCGTTTGCGGTCGGCCAGTTGTTCCGGTATCTTGGCATTCCGCAAGTCGTGGGCTTCATTGTGGCCGGTACGCTGCTCGGCGTCTCCGGCCTGCGCGTCATCCCCGATGAACTGAACAACAGTTTGCTGTTCGTGAGCCATATCGCGCTGGCCCTGATCGGCTTCGACATGGGCGAGCATTTGCGCCTGAACCAACTACGTAAAATGGGCCGGTCGATCACGATAATCGTGATTTTGCAGGCATTGGGAGCATTTGTGCTGGTCGCGGGCGGCGTGTACCTGATCACGTCTTCGACCGCGACCGCGCTGGTGTTTGGGGCGATTGCAATGGCGACCGCTCCGGCGGCGACAGTCGATGTGCTGGCCGAATACGGCGCGGAAGGCCCGATGACGACGACGCTGCTGACCGTGATCGGTATTGACGACGCGCTAACCCTGCTGGTATTCAGTATTATTGTTGCCATGGTCGAACCGCTGCTCGCCAACAGCGGAGGCGTGTCGCTGCTGGACGTGCTGACCGGCGGCGGTGAAATCTCGCTGTGGGACATGATCGAACTGCCCTTGAAAGAAATCGGCGGGTCGATTCTCCTGGGGATCGCCTTTGGCTATGCGCTCACCTGGATCATGAATTATATCCACCGGCATCACGCTGCCGACCGCCGCCAGCACGACGCGATGGCGGTCTGCATTGCGGCGGTGCTGCTGGGCGCGGGGCTGTCGCTCACCTGGCATTTTTCGCTGATCCTGACCACCATGACGATGGGGTTTATGGTGGTCAATCTTAACCAGGAAAACGGGCGCTATATCCGCTTCACCATCGAGCACGCCGGGCCGGTCATCTACGTGTTATTTTTCGCGCTGGTCGGCGCGCGTTTTGATATCAGTCTGCTGCCGGAGATGGGAATGCTCGGACTGGCCTATATCGTGTTGCGAATCGTCGGGAAGTACAGCGGAGCCTGGGTCGGCGGCGTACTCAGCGGCGCGCCGCTGCTTGTCCGCAACAATCTGGGCCTGGGCTTGTTATCCCAGGCCGGAGTCGCAATTGGGCTGGCGCTTGACTGTTCGTGCCGTTTTGCCGAACTGGGGCCAAAAGGGGCCGACCTGGGCGTGTTGGTCCTGAACGTGGTTACGGCCACGACGTTTGTAGTGCAGTTGATCGGCCCGGTGATGGTCAAGGTGGCGATCACGCGCGCCGGGGAGATCGGTAAAGCCCTCGACGAAACTCAGGACGCGGTGCCCCATGCCGCGCTGGAGTAGGGCCGGATTAGCAAAAAACCTCATCCCCGCCCCTCCCCGTAAACGATACCGTTGGCGAACGAATTGGCCCCTATCCCCCCAACTCCCTTTCCCCATCAAAGATGGAGAAAGGGGGCTTAACAGCGCGTGTTCAAGCTGTTTTCCCCCTCTCTGGCTCTACTGGAGAGGGGGCCAGGGGGTGAGCCGTTTTCCGATCATTCCGATCATCCAGCGCACCATTCGCCAACGGTATCACAAGCGAAGAGG
>JAFGTJ010000151.1 GCA_016934195.1 Anaerolineae bacterium
GCCCGCCGGACCGATGCACAACACGTTGCGGCGGTTATTGTCCTGGCCGAGCAATGCTGTGGTTTCAAAAACCGTCTTGCCCCACAGATCCGCCGCGTCGTGGATGCCGATTCCGTCCGGCGTAATCTCGATCCACACCGGGCGCTCGGCTTTACCGCGCACGATCATGGCGTCGTGGCCGGTGCGTTTGAACTGCATCCCCCACCAGCCGCCGCTGTTGGCGTCCAATACGGTGCCGGTCAGCGGGCTTTTGGTCGATACCGAGAAACGGTTGCTGGTCTGGAAGCCGCTGGCCGTCAGCGGGCCGGTGGTGAAGATCAACACATTCTCCGGCGACAGTGGTTCGACTTCCGGGCCAACCAGGTCCCACAGCAGCCTGGCCCCCAAGCCACGCCCGCCCAAAAATTGGCGCGCCATGTCCATGTCGAGGGGCAGCGTTTGGATCGCCCCCGTTGTTAGATCGATGTCCAGAATGTTACCAGCCCAGCCTTGCATAGTCTTTCAAGACCTCCAGAGTTATCGGCTATCCACCGGCGACGGGCGGGAAAATAGCGAGTTGGTCGGATTCGTCCAGCCGCGTGTTCAGGCCCTGGCCCAACGCAATATCGCGCCCATTGACCATGACGCGCACATGCGGCCACAACTCGCCGTCCTTGAACAACGCCGTATGTAATGCCTCGTTATCCGCGCACAGATCGGACAATACGGCCTGGACGGTTGATCCGGCGGCTCCGGCCATTTCCAGGGATGACGCCGGAACGTGATCACGCAGGCTGCCGAAGAATTTTACAGTGGGCATGATACACCTCGCTATACTCATTGATAATCGTTTGCACTGCGGAAAAGCAGTAGTAAGAATCTAACAGCTTTCAGCCGTCAGCCAGTGATTGGTCACGCCGACGGATAGCCCCCGGTGGCGTCGGTAGTGCCGCGTTCCTCGGCCACTTTTTGGGCGTAGCCGTCCGCGCGATAGGCGGCGATTGGATCGGGATGCAAGCCCTTTTCCTCGCGGACCTTTGCCAGCAGCGGGCGCACGTCGGTTTCGTAAGCGTCGGTCAGCGCGCGGTAACCTGCCAGCACATCGCCCGCCGCCTGGACTTCGCGCAGCCGGTCGTAGTTCACGATCAGGGCTTTGGCGTAGGCAGCCTGGCAGTTGATCACGCTCTGGAGCATGGCTTCCAGCTTCGGCTCGATGTTGTGACTCTGGTCGATCATGTACGCCACGTTATCAGCCAGCGATCCGGCGCTGACCAGTTCGGTGAAGATGGTGAACAACTCGAACGGCCCCTGAGTCCCGACGATCAGGTCGTCGTCAGCATACTTGCGCGAATTGAAGTGGAAACCGCCCAACCGCCCCTCGTCCAGCAGGAACGCGACGATGTGGGCGATGTTGGTGCCCTGGGCGTGATGTCCGGTATCGACCAGGACTTCGGCCTGTGGACCCAGTTTGAGCGCCATCGCGTAAGCGGTGCCCCAGTCTGACAGATCGGTGTGGTAGAATCCCGGCTCGAAAAACTTGTACTCGATCAGCATCCGGCTCCCGGCGGGCAGGTGCTTGTAGATTTCCGCCAGACTTTCGTACAGGTAATGTTTCCGTTTGCGGATATCGTCCTGGCCGGGGTAATTGGTGCCGTCCGCCAACCAGATGCTCAGCAGGTCGCTCCCGGCATCCTTCATGATCGCGCAGCACTCGATCATGTGGTCGATTGCCATGCGGCGTGAATCTTCAAACGGACTGCACAACGAACCGAGCTTATAGGCTTCGTCCTGGAATACGTTGGGATTGATCGCGCCCAGTTTGACGCCCAGGTCCTCGGCGTAGGCTTTGAGCGCGGGCCAGTCGCCGGTTTTGTCCCAGGGGATGTGCAGCGCCACCGACGGCGCGACTCCGGTCAGGCGGTGAACGTAGGCCGCGTCCGCCAGTTTTTCATGCACATCGCGCGCCGCGCCGGGCCAGGGGAAGACCTTAAAGCGCGTGCCGCTGTTGCCGTAACCCCATGACGGCGTTTCGATGGCCTGCGCGTGTAATTTCGCTTTGACGTTTTCCACATCGATTCCGCTGGCGGTCAATTGTTCGGCCAGCGCGTCGTACCCGGCAAGATGATCGGTCATGATAAATAAATCCTTTCGTGTTTTTGATTAACTCGTCGTCATAATCGCCCGGAAACGCCCGTAAGCATCTTCCCAGGGCGCGGATTCCTGCGGTTCGTAGCGCGTGATCTCCGGTAAACGGCTGATGGTCGCGCGGGCCTGCGCCACGCTGTCGATCTCACCCAACGCGATCATCTGGATCAGGGCGTTGCCGAGCGCGGTCGCCTCGTAGGGTCCGGCCACCACCACACGCCCCACCGCGTCCGCCGTCATCTGGCACAATAAACTGCTGCGCGCACCGCCGCCGATGACGTGCAAACAATCGACCTGCTGCCCGGTCAGCCCGATCAGTTGATCCAGCACGTAGCGGTATTTGAGTGCCAGACTCTCGTAGATAGCGCGCATGAACTGTCCGACCGTTTCCGGCGCGGGTTGGCCGCTGTCCTGGCAGAATTCGCGGATACGGGCGGGCATGTCACCGGGCGGCAGGAACCGGGGATCGTCGGGGTCCACGAGGCAGCGGAACGGCTCGGCCTGTTCCGCCAGTGCCGCCAGTTCGCCATAATTGTACTCGCGGCCTTCCTGCTGCCAGGTGCGCTGGCACTGCTGCGCCAGCCACAGCCCGACGATGTTTTTTAGCAACCGGAACGTATCACCGTAGCCGCCTTCGTTAGTGACGTTGGCCGCATAGGATTGATCGTTGATCACGGCGTCGGTCACTTCCAGCCCCAACAGACTCCAGGTTCCACTGCTCAAGTAGGCGAAATTGGGCGTCTGGGCCGGGACCGCCGCCACCGCAGACCCGGTATCGTGCGCCGCCGGGAGAATCACTGGCAGGCCGTTGTAATCGCCTAGCCGCGTACCCGCCTGCCGGATCGGAGCCAGAATGCCGGTCGGGAACCCGATAGTATCCAAAGTTTCGCGGTCCCAGTCGCCGGAATGCGGATTGTAGCACTGGGTTGTGGTCACATGCGTGAATTCGCACGATTTTTCGCCCGTCATCCAGTAATGGAACAGGTCCGGGATGGTCAGCAGCGTTTGGGCGGTTTCCAGCGCGGGATGGTTGGTTTTCACCAGCGCGGCAAGCTGGTACAGCGTGTTAAGCTGCATAAACTGGATGCCTGTTCGCTCGAAAATCGTGCGACGTGGCACGCGCTCGAATACCCAGTCCATCATGCCATCGGTGCGGCTGTCGCGGTAATGCACCGGGTTGGCGATCAGATTACCGTCGCGGTCCAGCAGCGCAAAATCCACACCCCACGTATCCACACCCACGCTGGACGCGCCGGACGCGATCCCGTCAATCGTGGTGTGAATTTCGTGCCACAACCGCAGCGCGTCCCAATACAACGTGCCGCCCGCCTGCACCGGGATATTGGGAAAACGATGTTTTTCCTCCAACTGCCAGGCCACACCGTCAAAACCAACGCACATCACGCGCCCGGATTCCGCGCCCAGGTCAACGGCGATTACGTGTTTCTGGCTCATAAACAGTATGCTCCTCCAAAGTCTATATCCTGATGCCCTATCCGCAAAGGCTCAACGCGGAAAAGTGTGAACGTTGTTAGCCCCTCCCTAAATCCCTCCCCGCAAGCGGAGAGGGACTTACCATTCACCGGAATTCCCCCTCTCCACCGCGTGGGGAGGGGGTTAGGGGGAGGAGCTAACCAGCACTAACCAGCACCCGCACGATTTGTTTTTACACTAATTCGTGTAGACCCTCCGCAAATTGCTCCCGTAGGGGCGCTGCTTGCCGCGCCCAGGCAATTCACAGATAGACACTCGTTAGCCCATCACCACCTCAACGGTGTGATCCGCGCCGTCATCAAAGATCGGGACCGTGTGGCCCGCGACCGGCTGACCGTCCACCGTCAGCGAGGCAATCCCCTTGCTCACGCCGCCGGGATTGCTTACCGTGATGTGGTACGTCGCGCCCCGGAAACGGCGTATCATGCGGAATCCGTCCCACGCCGCCGGAATGCACGGATCGATCAGCAAGCCCCGGTAGGTAGGCTGCACGCCCAGGATGTACTGGGTCCCTGCCGTGTATGCCCAGGAGGATGTGCCGCTCAACCAGCTATTGCGCCCCAAACCGGACTGGGGATGCTCCGGCGACAGAATATTCTGGCAGTAAGCATACGGCTCGATCTCGTACACGTCGATGGCGTCATTTTTGGCGGCGGGATTGATCTGGTTGTAATACTGGAAGGCCCGGTCGCCGCGTCCGAGTTTGGTTTCCGCGATCATCACCCAGGGATTGGTATGCAGGAAAATACCGCCGTTTTCCTTCGCGCCGGGGGGATAGGTGCTCACGCCGCCCACTACCGGGTCATAGCCGTTGTAGCCCGGTGTGCTGACCGGGATGCCGTTAGACGTGTTGAGTTTGTTGTACACCGCATCCAGCGCCATTTGCGCCCGTTCCGGCGTGGCGAAACCGGACAACACCGCCCACGACTGCGCGTTGGTGTAAATCTGCCCGTAGGTGTTGGTATGCGATCCGAGCGGCTGACCTTCGTGATCATAATAGCGCCGGTACCACTGACCATCCCATCCCTGCTCGTTGACGGTGGCTTTCATATCCGCGTGATAGCGGCTGTATTTTTCAGCCGCCGCCGGATCGCCCTCGAACTCCGCCAGCGCGATCAGATCACGCAGCGCCCAGCCGTACAGGTTCGCGGTAAACAGCGATTCGGCCCCGGTTGGCAGGTTGACGGTATCGTTCCAATCCGCGTATCCGGCCAGCGGCAGGCCGTGCCGTCCGGTGTCGTGGCGCGTAAACTCGATGGCCCGGTCCAGGTGATCGCGCACCGAGCCGGATTCGAGCGGTTGTTCGTGCTTATCTTTCTCGTAATACGGGATCACGGCGTCCAGAAAAGCCATATCGCCGGTTTCGCGCAGGTAGGCGCACACCGCCAGCACGATCCACAGGTGATCGTCGCTGTAATACTGGGGACGTTCCGGGTCCAACGGAGCCTCCCCCATATTGGCAACCATCGTCAGCGGGTTGAACTGGTGCATGGCCGCGCCGTTGCGCATCTGCACGCTCAACAGCATGGCGATCAGTTTCTTACCGTCCTCCGGCGAATGGGCTAAAATGGCAATCGTGTCCTGCGACGTATCGCGGAAACCTATCCCGCGCGCGCCCAATCCCAACTGGTACAACGACAGGTAGCGCGACCAGTTCTTGGTGGTGTGGCACTGGCGCGGGTTAAACACGTTGAGCATACTGTTCATGCTGGCGTCGGGCGTTTCGACCTGGATCGTGTCGAGATAGTCCGTCCAGAAATCCTGAAGCGCCGCAAACGCCGCATTGGCGGCGGCCTCGTCGCGGAATTTCCGAATCCCCGGCAGCGCCTTCTCAATGCTGGCTTCCTGCCCCAACTGCGTGATCAGGCGTTTGGTTTCGCCGGGTTGAAATACGCCCAGGTGATGCAGCAGCGCGCCGATGTTGTCCCCGCGCCGCGCCTCGTAATTGCTCAACTCCGGCGCGTGCAAACTCAGCGGGTTGGCCCACGTCCCATACCCGTTATCGCCCAGGAATTTTTGCCGGTCCGTCTCAAACGACGCTACCGGCCAGTTGGACGTGAAAAAGTTGTTGTGTGTCTTCCGGCGCATAAAGGCGTACTGCGCCAGGATCGTGTAATCGCCGTCCCGGTACAGCTCGCTCTGCATGGTCTGCGGCACCCAGTCGGCGTTATTGAACTGCTTGAGCGCGTCGAAGTGGGTGTATTCCACCACCGGGATCGCGTCCAGTTCCACCGGCTGATCCGAAAGGTTGGTGATCTGGATATCACGGATCAGGCGCGTGTCGCCCTGCGGCACAAAGATCGTCGCCTCGGTGCGAATCCCGTAAAACTCCGACACGATGCGCGTATAGCCCATCCCGACACGGCATTCATAGCGATCATACGGGTCCAGGGTCGGCACGAAGTAGGGCGAAAATACCCGGTAGCTGCCATCACCCTGTTTCACGCGCAGGTAAAGCGTGGTCCCCTTAAAATCGCTGTCCGGCATCTGCGGGATGTACTTCACGATGCGGTTCAGGGCCGGATCGCC
>JAFGTJ010000152.1 GCA_016934195.1 Anaerolineae bacterium
AAAAAAGGAGGCAAGCGCCATTCCCCACCCCGCTAAAGCAGGGTGTCCCCTGGCGCAAATTCTATGGAGTAACCAAATAGAACCCGCACCAATCCGTAGGGCGGGACCTATGTGTCCCGCCGGGCAGCCCGTCCTCAGCGGCGGGACACATGGGTCCCGCCCTACAACGGAATCACCCTGCATGGCTTTACGCGGATTTGAATTGGTTTCCCCTTAAGAATCTGGAATGCGCCGCCCCTACACCGGCCAGTCGCCCGCCGCGAAACTGACCCCCATCGCCTTCGGGCCGACATGCACGCCGAGCACTGCCGCCGTCGGCACCATGTTCAGGTATACGCAGTCGAAACGGTCGGCCAACTGCGCGTTTAATGCTTCGGTCAGCGCGGAATCATCACCGTACATCGAGATCGCGCGCAGTTTGTTCCCCGCGCCGACCCGATCCTCGATGATCTTCACGAATACCTCAATCGTTTTGGGCAGACTGCGCGCGCGCCCGGCGGTGATATACGTGCCGAGTTTCTCGCCTTCCTGGGCAACCGTGATCACGGGCTTGATGTGCAGTATTTGCCCGATCTGGTAGCGCACCGATCCGATTCGCCCGCCCCGGTACAGGTAGGACAGGTCATCGACGGTGAATAACATGTTCCCGGCGTAGAAGGTGTCTTTCAGCAGCGGCAGAATTTGCTCCGAGGTGTACCCGGCGCGGGCCGCGCGCGCCGCGACCATCACCTGGAGGCCCAACGCGGTCGTCAGCGTGTGTGTGTCATACACGGTGATATCCAGGTCCGGCAGCGATTGGGCCGCCTGCCGCGCCACATTGACCGTGCCGCTCAGTCCCTCGCTGAGATGAATCGACAGAATAGGCCGACCACTCTGGCCCATCTCGCGGTATATTTCCATAAAATCCGTCGTTGTTGGCTGCGAGGTTGTGGGATGCACATCGCCGCGCGCCAGCCGTTCGTAAAACTGGTCCGGCGTCATATCCACGCCGCTCATATAGACTTCATCACCAAATAAAATCTTGAGTGGCGTAAAGCGAATCGCATACTCTTCAACCACCTGGGACGGGATATCACAGGCCGCATCGGTTACGATCAGGGGCGATTGGGGTGGTGTGGACATGGGCTGACTCCTCAAGTCTATTGCAATAGTGATATGCTGCAACAAGTATCACTGTAGCATACCAACAAAACCGCACAAAGGGAAAAGACCCGTAAGGGTCTGTTGATTTTGCTCAATTGTCCGGGAACTCGTTCCCCACTAGCTGCTGCACTGCTCGACCATCTCGGATTCAGAGCTTACCAGGGAAATCCGGTCGGTCAGACCCACCATGCCAAAAAGTTTTTTGTAATGCGGCGACAGCCCGTAAGCGTACACGGTGCGTCCGGCTCCTGCCGCGTCTTCGACCAGGCTGATCACCAGGCCGATCCCGGCGCTGTTGAGATAATCGCTTTCTTCAAAATTCAACCCGACCGCTGTGACGCGCGCGCGGGCCAGCGTATTATACGCCTTGTACGCCGTATCGCGTGTTTGGGCGGTCACATCACGCGGAAAATCCATAAACCCAATGGTGTCATATTGGCGACACGTCACTTCTTCGCTCATGATACTATAGTCTCCTCAGCTTCCCTCTGACGGCCCAGTGGTCTGGATAGTGCGGGGGACCTCTACCGCCGGTTGGATGGCGCGAGGCATATTTGCTGCCGGTTGGATCGCGGACGGCGGCGGCGCGACCGGCAGAATAGCGGACGGTTTCGGTGTGGTAGGCAGGATCGCGGAGAATTTCAGTCTGGCGGGTTGGATCGCGGCGGTTTGCGGCGCGACCGCCTGTAGCGCGCGCGTGCCGTTCGACCGCTCAGGCTGTGCCGCTGTCCCTGCCGTTTCCGCTGCTCCCGGCGACGGAGTGAGATAAACGATCATGTGAACCTGATTTCCCCCATCCGGCAGCCGCACGATATGCACCTCATCCACCAACTGCTGGATGAAAAACATCCCCCAGCCCCGGTACCGCTTGCTGCCGGGTTCGGGTAATTGGTCGGGCATGGGCTGCTCTCCCACGTCGGCCACGTATATTTCCAGCTTATCCGGCGCGATCTGCATCAATACGATGACATCGTTGTCGGCCTTCAACCGGTTGCCGTGCTCGATAGCGTTCATGCACGCCTCGGCGACCGCCGTCTTGATGTCCTCGATCCGGTCCTGGGGCAGCTTGATCTCGTAGCCCAGAGCTTCCGCTGCCCGGCGCGCGATCTTCTCATAGCCGATCACGCTGGGCAGGCGTAATTCAATTTGTTTGGTGCGAGTGGTAGTCATGACCTGTCAGTCTGCACACCCAACGATCAGCGGCGCATCGCTGAAAATATCCATGTCAGTATCGACACCCAATAAAGTATACCTCAGAGTGGGCGCGGGCATAATCTGGTATAACGGCATGATCACCCGGATCGCTGCCGCTGTGGTTCGCATATCCCGCCAGCCGCCCGGCGCAGTGTACTTCCCAGGTCCTCATCCCCATTAAGCGCGCGCGCGGTTAACCACCATCAACGGTTTTTGCCCCCTGTGACCCGGTGGGCGGTAATTGGGTGGGCGGCGATTGGGCGGTTGGTGCCTGGGTGGGCGGTTGATCCACCTGTCCTGATTCTACCTCAGATTTGGCAGTTTGGGGGGTAATCGCTGCCTGTTCAGGGTCCGCTGCGCTTTCACCTGCCGGTTCGTCCGCCGGTTCACCTGCCGGATTGTCCGCCAGTTCGTCCGTTGACCGGTTGCCGGTGCGGGGCGGTGAATCAGGCAGCGGCGCGGCAGGTGCCTGGGCCGGGGTGATGTCGGACGGCATAATGTCCAGTTTGGTCGGGCGTGTTTCCCTGATGGAAGCCTGAACGACCCCGGTAGCAGCCGCTTCTCCGGCGGCTTTCCCGGTAATTTCCACCGAATGCAGCACCAGGAGCGTCAGATCGTCCTGAATGTCTTCGTCCCCGATATGCTGGCGGGTCGCGGCCAATACGCGGTCGATCACGCCCTGGGCGGTCACGGTGCGCGGCAGGTCGCCGAGCAGTTTTTCCAGCCGCTCGAATCCGAAAATTTCTCCGTCGGCGTCCTGCGCTTCGACAAATCCGTCGCTCATGATGACCATCATCGCGCCGGGAGCCAGCGTGATCGTTTTGGCCGTATAGGACGCGCTGCGCGTGATGCCCAACGGGAATCCGCCCACCGGCACGCAGGTCCACCCGTTGGTGCTGCGCACGTAGGGCTGCACCATGCCGCCGTTTGCCAGTTCCAGGCGGCGGGTACGCGGATCAAAAATGCCGATCAGCAGGGCGCTGTTCACATGCGCGGACCGGGTACGCTCGACCAACCGCTGGTTGAGCGCGGCCAACAGGTCGGCGGGGGACGCGCAGCGCGTTACTTCATCGCGCATGGCGGTCGTGATGACGGCCATCAGGATCGCCGCCGGGATGCCTTTGCCGCTCACGTCGCCCACCGCGATCCCGATCCGGCCATCCGGCAGCGCGAGATACTGGTAATAGTCGCCGCTGACCTGCCGGGCGGGCAGGGTATAGGCGACGATATCCAGTTGGGCAATGTCTGGAGCCGCCGACGGCAGCAAACTGGTTTGAATATCGCGGGCGATGGCAAGTTCCTGGTCAAACTGCCTGACTTCCATCTCGTGCAGCCGGGCATTTTGCAGCGCGACACTGGCCTGATCCGCGAACGCTTCGGCCAGTTCGATTTCCTCGGCGCTGAACTGGCCGACTTCGTGACTGTTGATATTTAGCACGCCGACCGTCTTATGGCGCACCCGCAGCGGAATCCCCATCCACGACCGGATTTCGCTCTGCGAGGTGGTGGGTGTCCAGCGTTCGTCCTGGCGCGTATCACGGATGATCAGGGGGCGCCCGGTATGAATCACGCGCATGGCGGCCTGCGTTTCGTCGAGGGGCAGCGTGACGGGTTGGGGAGTTGCCGCGTCTGCGCTCCGGTGCGCAGCGATAGACAATTTGGCGCGATCCAGCAGCAGAATCGCGGCGCTGTCATATACCACGATATTCGATAGTTCGGCCATGATGCTGCGCAGCACGTCGCCCAGGTCCAGCGTGGAATTGAGCGCGCGCGATATCTCAAGCAGCGTGCGGGCCGTCCGGCGGCGCTGCGCTTCCTGTTGGGAACGCTGCGCTTCCTGAGTCAGGCGGCGCAACTGCCAGCCCATCACAACGGCCAGCAGCAGCACCGTGAGCACCGCCAGCGCGAACATGCCGCTCAGTTCCGTATCGACATTGGACTGCGCCGCCGATACGTCACGGCTGAGCACCACCACGAAACTTTTACCCCAACTGCGGATCGGGGCAACGGCGGCTAACCGGCTGTTGCCGCTCACCCGGTAGGTTTCCAACACCGGCTCGCGGTAGCTGAGCAGCGTTGCCAGCGGAACCTGTTCGCTCAATGTCTGGTAGTCAATGTTATCGGTCGCCTGGTACAGCGGCGTATTGGTGTCGCTCACCACCCATAACTGTTCGCGCCGGTCCACCTCTACGAACGCCATCACGCGCTCGAACAGCGCCGCGAGATCGAGTTCAAACACGATTACCTCGGTGCGGCGCAGCGGCGTATAAACCGGCGCGATCAACAAGTGGGTGCCGGATGGATCATCGCGGCACGGCACCAGGACCAACTGCACATCCAGCGGCACCTCGTCGCCGGATTCGGTCAGATCGAGCACGCGCTGCGGCAGCGCGAATGGCAGGTCTTCGCCCGCCGCCAGCGCTTCGGCCAGGTCCGGCGGCCAGACGTAGCGGGGTTCGCCCCGGTAATCGTAGCGGGCAATGGCGCGCATCACGCCGGGATACTGGGCCGCCTGGGTTTCCATGAGGGCTAATCCGTCCGCCTGGTCGCGCGCCGTCGCTGATTTGATGGCCGGTTGCAGCGACAGGCTGGTGATATCGGCGACCAGCAGGTTAAAGGTCGCTTCGGCGTGCTGCGACAGCGAGGTGACGAGCTGTAATTCCTGGGACCGGAACTGCTCATCGACGGTGTTGTTCACCAGCCAGGATGCCAGCAGCGTCACAATGCCGATCAGCGCGACTAACACCAGCACCGCTATACCAAGCAGGATATTCGGGATTTTTTTCCGGGACATGAAGGTAAATGCCACTCAAATGACCGGGATACTGATCGTCATTATAACATGCGGGCGCACCGGAAAAGTTATAAAAATTAAAGTTTTCGGTAGTACAGTAGTACGGGGCGGCGCTTTTAAACACGGATTCCGGGGATGAGACAAAAAACCGGGGCGACCTGTGTATCAGATCGCCCCGGTGGGGTGTGCGCCAGAGTGAGAAAATTTGGAACGG
>JAFGTJ010000153.1 GCA_016934195.1 Anaerolineae bacterium
ATCTTGAAGCCGCGCCGTTCCGCCCAACGGAGATACATGCGCAGCAGCATTTCGGCCCAGTCCTGGGCATCGGTGCCGCCCGCCCCGGCATGAATGGCAAGGTAAGCGTCCTCGGCGTCGAATTTGCCGCTGAGCTTGGCGCGGAATTCCAGCCGCGCGACCACCTGCTGAAGATTGTCGGCTTCCTGGGCCAGTTCCCCGGCCAGGTTGGGATCGTCCATCTCGGCCAGTTCTACCGCATCCCGCAGCCGTTGCAGCGGGCCGTTCCAGGCGGCGGCATCACTTTTCAGGCGCGAAAGGCGGCGCATCACGCGCTGCGCGTAATCGGGGTCGTTCCATAAATTCGGCCTGGCTGATTCGGCTTCGAGATGGTCTACCTCGGCGGCTTTGCCCGCGATGTCAAAGACGCTCCATAAGCTGTTCAACCGCGCGCCGCATCTCGTTCAGTCTGCTGGTCAGGTCTTCCATGATACCGTTACTCCTGTGATTGGTTTTTGGTTTTGAGTTTTTAGTGATTGGTTATTGAGTCAATGGCCGTTAGCGCCACAACTCAAAACCCATAACCCATAACTTTTATTCGTCTTCGTCGTCGTTTTCAAACAGGCTGTCCACAAACGCGGCGGGATTGAAAAACACCAGATCGTACATGGACTCGCCGATGCCGATGTAATGCACCGGCAGGCCCAGTTCCTTCTGGATGGCGAACAGCATCCCGCCTTTGGCCGAACTGTCCAGCTTGGTTACGATCACGCCCGTAATGTCGATGGCTTCCTGGAACTTTTTGGCCTGGGTGAGCGCGTTCTGGCCGGTGGTGCCGTCCAGCACCAGCAGCGACTCGTGCGGCGCGTCCGGGATGACCTTGCGCAGCACGTCGCGCACCTTGACCAATTCGGCCATCAGGTTGAAATTGCTGTGCAGCCGCCCGGCGGTATCCACGATCAGGACTTCGGCGTTACGCGCCCGCGCCGCGCTGATGGCATCGTACACAACGGCGGCGGGATCGCTGTTGGGCATCCCCGCGATTACGGGAACTTCGGCGCGTTCGCCCCACAGTTTAAGCTGGTCAATGGCGGCGGCGCGGAAGGTGTCGCCCGCTGCCAGGATCACTTTGCGGTTGTTGAGCCGCATCCGGTAGGCCATTTTGCCGATAGACGTGGTTTTGCCGGAGCCGTTGACGCCCGCGATCAGGACCACCGACAGATCGCGCCCGCTGAGGTTGAGGGGCGTTGGTTCGACCAACAGCGCGAGGAGTTCTTCCTTCAGCGCTTCGATCAGGTCCGCCTGTCGCTTGATTCCCTGGCGGCTGACGCGGGATCGCATGGTGTTGACCAATCCCATTGTCACCGGGACACCGACATCGGCCTGCAACAGCAGCGCCTCGATATCGTCCCAGGTGTCGTCGTCAATTTCCGATGCGGCGAAGATATCGGCGATCCGCCCGAAGACTCCCCGGCGCGTTTTTTTCATGCCTTTGCTTAGTGATGCCACCCTGATTTCACCTCATAAGGGGCTGGTAGGGGCAATTGCCGCTTCGCTAAAGGAATTGCCCCTACGTGTCTGTGTGCAACCGGAGAGTATAGTGAGTCGGTGCGCGTGCTGCAAGCTCTAACCGATCACGCTGCGCCAGATGGCGTCCAGCGTTTGCAGCGTGACGAGGTTGCGCATCACGTAGCCGGATTCCAGGTTCGGGTAGCTCAGGTCGCCGGGCAGCGTGAGCGGGAAACTGAGGTGATTGCCGTCTTCGCCCAGACCGTGATTGGGCAGGTCTTCCAGCGCGCGCCACAGGTTGATCAGCGGAACGTTGAAGTCGAGCGCAATACGGACGACGATCTGGTTATAGAGGATCGTTTGGTCCCATTTGCCGAGATTGCCGGGGAACGTGCTCAGGATCGGGATCACGCCCGCGCTGCTGGTCTGGCGGACCACTTCGCGCAGGTAGCTGTTAAACTGGGCGGGTGTCATCAGCAGCAGGTCTTGCGTGCCGAACATGATGATCGCGGCGACGGGTTTGTTCAGCCGGTATTCGCACAGCAGCGGCGATTCGCCCTCTTCGCAGAGGATCGGGTCCCGCCACAGATCGTCCATGACGGCCCCGGCCAGAAAGCCCACCGACGCCGCGAGACTGTTGGCGGATAACGAGTCGTGGAAATGATCGATTACGCCCTGCAAGCTGGTATATTCGCCCAGACTATACGTGTTCCAGCCGAACGGGTTGAGGAAATATTCGTGATCCGAGAAACAGTCGCCCACTTTGGTCACGTAATGGGGATCGTTGCCCAGGGCGCGCCCGCGCTGGTAGATCGTGTGGGCGGCGCTGGTGGCGCGGCCCACGATTGGGTAAGCGAGCAGGTCAATGCCCGCGACACTGGCCGGATCGAAGGCTCCGATAGTCACATCTCCGGCGGTGGGCAGGTCTTCATTGCTTAGGCCCGTTGGTCCTTCCGGTGGCGGGGCGGCGGCGTTGACGATCTCGGTGCTGATGGGTAGATCGCTGCCCGCACCGGAGAGAAAGCTGAGATAACCCGCCGCCAGCCAGCCGCGCATGGAGCCGGTTTCGGCCCGGCCCAGGACCCACGTCGCAGCGGCGTTGCGGCCTTCCAGCACGAAAACCGTCCCGGCGGCGGCCTGGCCGAGTGCGTCATGAGTCGTGGCTGGTCCGCTGCGCACGTTCAACTGGTAAACGGTGCTGGCGCGGACGCTGCCCGGTACAACTGCCGGGTTGGGTTGATCGGGTGGTGTTTCGGCGGGCGGTGCTTCCGGTGCGGATTCAGTGACCGGCACAATTTCGTCCGATACCGGTAGTTGGGCGGGGGTGAAACCGGGCGTATAGCTCAGGTAAATGGCGGCCAGCCAACCCCGGTACGCGCCGTCAATGGTGCGACCCAATACCCAGGACGTGTCGGTATTGCGCGCTTCCAACAGCAGCGGGACGCCGGACCCCAGGGTCATTACTGTGTCGTAGGCCGTGTCCGGCCCGGTGCGCATGTTGAGCGCGTAGAGTGTTTGGGCATGGGGGCCATCCTGGGCGAGAACCAGGGGCGCGCCCGCGCCGAGAGCGATGATGATTACCAGGGTCAACACCCCGATTTGGCGTAACATAGGGCCGATTTCTCCTTCGATAACAGCCGCCAGCTTTCAGCCGCCAGCAAAAAATGCTGTGTTCCTTTATGGGTGTAGTGTAACCTGATGTGTCTGCCGGAGTCCAGTGCGATAGGGCGACGGGTATGCGATGATCAGGCTACGGATTTTTTGTGCCGGGTGTGGGGAGACGGTATGCTTTGCGCCACTATCGGATGTGAAGTCTTTAAAAACGGACTGGAAAAAACTTATGCCGGGTGAACAGATTTTACGCGCTGCCGTGATCGGGCTGGGATGGGCCGGGCAGCAGCACTTGAAAGCGTATGCAGACATGCCAGACGTGGAAGTGATCGCGGTGGCGGAATCCCGTGAAGACGTACTGACCGAGATTCAGGAAAAATACCGGGTGCCGGGTGCGTACACCGACTATGCGCAGATGCTGGCGCGGGATGACATCGATCTGGTGAGCATCGCCACGCCCAATTTCTTGCACGCGCCCGCCGCGATTTTGGCGTTGGACGGCGGCAGGCATGTGTTATGCGAAAAACCGCTGGCTCACACACTGGAAGCAGGGCAGGCGATGGTCCAGGCGGCGGTTGGGGCAGGGCGCGTGCTGGAGGTGTCGTTCAATCACCGGCGGCGCGGTGATGTGCAGACGCTCCGGTCTTACGTGGAGTCGGGCGGGTTGGGCCGCGTGTATTATGCGAAGGCGCGCTGGCTGCGTCGTAAGGGGATTCCCGGCATCGGGCGGTGGTTCACCAGGAAGGACCAGTCCGGCGGCGGGCCGTTGATTGACCTGGGCGTTCACATGTTGGATATGGCGCTGCACCTGATGGGCGAACCGGAGATCGTGGCGGTCAGCGGCGCGACCTATGCCGAGTTTGGCCCGCGTGGGCAGGGATCGCGGCGGATCGCGGAAAATGAAAGCGCGGTGTACGACGTAGAAGATTTGGCGGTAGCCTTCATCCGGCTGGCCGGTGGTACGACGCTGCACCTGGAAACGAGTTGGGCCATGCACCGCGAGTCGGGAGACGTGTTCGGCGTGACGCTGTACGGCACCGAAGGCGGCGCGGCGATCAATGTGGTGAATTACGCCGGGGGCGATTCGCTGCGCATTTATACCGACGTGGCGGGCCAACCGGCGGAACTGCGGCCCGAAACGGGTAAGGGCGGCGGTCATGCCGAAGTCGCGCGCGATTTTGTGGACATTGTGCGCAGCGGCGAGTGGGCGTCCCACGCGGGACACGAAGCGCTGCGGCGTTCCCAGGTAATCGCGGCGTGCTACCGGTCGGCGCAGGAGGGACGGGAGATTCTGCTGTCCGAACTGGACGGTTAGTAAATTGTTAGGATTGCTAGAAAATAGCATTAGTGATGTGTTATACTAAGGGGGAAGCGGGCAAAGGGGCTGAACTCCGATTAAATTATGAGAAAATCCTGGACAAACGCGAAGGGATTTGATATAATTCTTATTTGGCAAATAGGCAATGCTTGGTGGCCGGAACAGCGCAGGAATTTTGTGCGCTATTTTTGTATTTCGCGATGGTTGTCTGGCACAGTGGCAAGCATCTTTTCTCCGCTTTTTGAATGGTTGGTTCACATCAGTTACACGCCAGTTGGATAAGACGTAACCCCAGCGCATAGGAGGCAACGCCATTGGAGGCGAAAGACTTTAGCGCACTGCGTATCAGTTTGGCATCTCCCGAACAAATCCGCTCCTGGTCGTATGGTGAGGTGACAAAGCCGGAAACGATCAACTACCGGCGTCTCCGCCCGGAAAAAGACGGGTTGTTCTGCGAAGCAATTTTCGGCCCTACGAAAGATTACCAGTGCTACTGCGGCAAATATAAAAACGTGCGCTATCGCGGCATCATCTGCGATAAGTGCGGGGTCGAGGTCACGCGATCCTCGGTGCGCCGCGAGCGCCTGGGGCATATTGAGTTAGCCGCGCCGGTCGCGCATGTGTGGTATACCCGCCGCGTGCCGAGCTACCTGGGCATTTTGCTCGACGTCAGTCGCCGCAACCTGGACCGCGTGTTGTACTTCGCGCAGTACGTGATCACCCAGGTGGATGAGGAAGCCCGCCAGAAAGCGCTCAAACGGCTGGAAGAGGATGCCGAACGTCAGGCGGAATCGCTGCGGACCGAATTGCAGGAGCACAAGGATGGCATCTTTGCGTCACGCGATGGCGACCTGGACATACTGTCCGCCGAAAGGAACGCGATCAACGAGCAGTTCAATACCGAGCAAGGTCGCCTGTCCGAAGCCGTGATGGGTGAGGCCCAGATGCTCCAGGACCGCATCGATGCCCAGATGGGCGGGCAGCTTCAGTCCGACCTCGTTTTCGAGGCGGCGGAGGTCGTGGTCGCCGAGGCGGGTGAAACGGTTGTCGTGGACCATTTGCAACTGGTTCAGGAAGCGGCCAAAGCGCGCCTGAACGAGATTGAATACGATGTCGAGGCCCAGCGGGCGGAAGCGCTGGACCAGTTGAACGTCCACGCCAGTTCGCGGCACGACAATGCCGACTCCGAAATGCGCGATCTTCAGGATCAGTTGGACCGGCGCATGACGCGGCTGCACGCTGCCGTGAGCGAAGCGCGCGACGAACTGCTGTCGCTTCAGGAATTGCAATTCCTGGGCGAGCCGCGTTACCGTGAACTCAAGCACCGCTACGGCCAGGTGTTCAAGGCCAACATGGGCGCGGAGGCATTTCTCGAAATCCTCAAGCACATGAACCTCGAAAAGCTGGCAAAGGAACTGTGGGTCGAGGTCCGCTCGACGCGCAGCAAGCAGCGCCGCAAGAAGGCCACCAAGCGGCTGCGCGTGGTCGAAAGTCTGATGAAAAGCGGCAACCGACCCGAATGGATGATCCTGACGGTGCTGCCGGTGATCCCGCCCGACCTGCGGCCTATGGTCCAGTTGGACGGCGGGCGTTTTGCCACCTCCGACCTGAACGACCTGTACCGCCGCGTGATCAACCGCAACAACCGGCTCAAGCGCCTGCTGGAACTCGGCGCGCCGGACGTGATCGTGCGCAACGAAAAACGCATGTTGCAGGAAGCGGTGGACAGTCTGATCGATAACAGCCAGCGCGGGAAGGCGCTCAGCCGCCGGGGACGCCGCGAACTGAAGTCACTGAGCGACATGCTCAAGGGCAAGAAGGGCCGGTTCCGCCGTAACCTGTTGGGTAAGCGCGTGGATTATTCGGGCCGCAGCGTGATCGTGATCGGTCCCAAGCTGAAGCTGCACCAGTGCGGCCTGCCGAAGATCATGGCGCTTGAACTGTACCGCCCGTTCGTGATCAGCCGTCTGGTCCAGTACAACTACGCCAGCAACGTTAAGGGCGCGAAACGTATCATCGAGCGCGAACGGCCCGAAGTGTGGGAAGTGCTGGAAGAGGTCATCCAGGAACGCCCGGTGCTGCTCAACCGCGCGCCGACGCTGCATCGCCTGGGTATTCAGGCTTTTGAGCCGCAGTTGGTCGAGGGCAAGGCCATCCAGATTCACCCGCTGGTGTGTTCGGCCTTTAACGCCGACTTCGATGGCGACCAGATGGCGGTGCATGTCCCGCTGAGCGAAAAAGCCGTCACCGAGGCGCGCGAGTTGATGCTGAGCACGCGCAATTTGCTCAAGCCCGCCGATGGTTCGCCGGTAGTGGCTCCGTCGAAAGACATGGTATTGGGCAACTACTACCTGACGATGGACCCGACGGCGGAGATCGTATGTCTGTCGGATCGTGCCGGGGAGTTCTCCAATTGGGCGGCGGTGCAACCGGGCAGCTACCGGATTGCGGCGGTGTATAATTCCGCAGGGATGCGCCAGGTCGAGCAGCGCGAATTGGACCGCCATAACGAGATCACGGTGCTGGTCAATGGTCGCTACGACGATGGCCGACCCTACCTGGCGTTACAACAGTTGATCGACGGTTTGCTGGATGGCCGGTTTGACCTGGCGATTCACAACTCTTACGAGATACAGCAGTTTCTCAAGAAAAACCCGAATGTCCCGGTGATGCTGCCCAATCTGCACGAGCGCCGGTTGGTAGTCAACCTGGACGAAGTGGAGTACCTGTACGGGTTGGGTATTGTGAACCTGCACACGCCGATCCGGTTGGGCAACTATTACGACGATCCAGAGCGTGCCCCGCAGCCGGAACCGGAAGTCTGCACGGTCGGACGCGCGCTGTTTAACCGCATCCTGCCGGACGATATGCGGTTTGTGCAGGAGACATTCTCCAAGCGCAGCCTGCAAAAATTGGTGTCGCGTGTGTACCAGCGTTACGGGCCGGATATGACGACCGACGTGGTAGACGCCATCAAGAATCTTGGGTTCCACTACGCCACTGTGTCCGGTACGACGATTGCCGTCTCGGACCTGACGGTGCCGGAAGAACGCGAGCATATTCTGGACGAAGCCAGCCACACGGTCGAGACGGCGCAGCGCGATTTCCGGCGCGGCTTGCTGACCGAAGAGGAACGCTACCAGATCACGATTGATAGCTGGAACAAGGCCAAGAGTGATCTCAAGGACGTGATCAGCGATACGCTGGACCCGTTTGGACCGATTGCGGTGATGGCGCTGTCCGGTTCGACAAAGGGCGGGTTTGGCCCGATTACCCAGTTGGCCGGGATGCGCGGCTTGATGGCCGACCCGTCGGGCCGTATCATCGACCTGCCGATCCTGAGCCATTTCCGTATGGGACTGTCGGCGCTGGAATACTTCATTTCGACGCATGGCGCGCGCAAGGGTCTGGCCGATACCGCGCTGCGCACGGCGGACGCGGGGTATATGACGCGCCGCCTTGTGGATGTGGCGCAGGACATGATCGTTAATCGCCACGACTGCGGCACCAAAGTCGGCATCAAAATTTTGAATCCCAAGCATCCCAGCAACCAGGATGCGCGCGGTGTCCCGGTTACGGAAGCGGACGTGGCCGGGCAGAGCCTCGATGAGCGGATCATCGGGCGTGTCGCGTCACGGGATATGTACCATCCCGAAACCGGGGAATTGATCGCGGTGCGGGGCGAGATCATCGACGAAGAAACCGCCGATGCCCTGATCGACGCGGTAGTGGACGCGGTGTGGGTGCGCAGCCCGATGACGTGCGCGCTGGTTCACGGGGTCTGCGCGCAGTGCTACGGGCGTGACCTGGGGCGCGGCGCGCTGGTCGAGATTGGTTCGGCGGTGGGTATCGTGGCCGCGCAGTCCATCGGTGAGCCGGGAACACAGTTGACCCTGCGGACGTTCCATACCGGCGGTGTGGCCGGGGGCGGCGGTGATATCACAAGCGGTCTGCCGCGTGTGGAAGAATTGTTCGAGGCGCGCAAGAAGCCCAAAGGCGAAGCGGTGGTCGTGGATATCAGCGGCACGCTGCGCTTGCTGCGTAAGGAAGGCGTGCGTATTGCCCGCGTGATCAACAGCGAGGTGCGCAGCGAACGCCATGATGTGCCGTTCGGTTGGGTGCTTACGGTTGAAGACGGCGACTCGGTGAAGGAAGGCGCGGTGCTGGCCCAGGACCCCAATGGCGATGACGAGATCGAAGCGGGTATGGCCGGTGACGTGTTCGTCGAGGGCGAGCAGCTTTTCGTGCGGACCGATGTAGAGGATATCCGCGACTACGAAATTCCGCAGAACGCGCGTCTGTTTGAGGACGTGATGGACGGGATGCAGGTCCAGGCGGGCCAGCAGTTGACCGAAGGTTCCAAGAACCCGCACCGTATCCTGCGTATTCTGGGACAAGAAACGGCTCAGCATTACCTGTTGAGCGAGGTTCAGAAGGTCTACCGCAACCAGGGTGTGAACATTTCCGACAAGCACTTCGAGATCATTATCCGTAAGATGCTGAGCAAGGTGCAGATCACGCGCAGCGGCAGCAGCGACCTGCTGCCCGGCGAGTTGATCGATAAGTTGCTCCTCTTGGAACTGAACGAGCGCCTGATCGCGGGCGGCGGCGACCCGGCGGCAGCGATCCCGGTGTTGTTGGGCGTGACCAAAGCCGCGCTTACTACCGACAGCTTCCTCTCGGCGTCGAGCTTCCAGCATACGATCAAGGTGCTGGCGGGCGCGGCGATTGAGGGCAAGGTGGACCGGTTGTTCGGCCTCAAAGAGAACGTCATCATCGGCAAACTGATTCCGGCGGGCACCGGGTTCCACACCTACCAGGAACGGGAAATCGCCGTGACTAATCTGGAACTGGCAGCGAAGGTGCTGGTTGTTTCCGAGGACGAGGTTGACGACGACGAGGACGAAGACCTGGAAGAAGATGCGGCCAGCGTGGGTGAGCTTGGCGCGCTCAAGCTCGAGGATGAGGACGAAGACGTCGAGGAAGATGTCGAGGAAGAGGAAGACGAAGACGACTTCGAGGACGAGGACCTTGATGACGAGGACCTCGACGACGAGGAAGACGAAGCCGTTCTTGAAGAAGACGACGATGAGATGGACTCGCTCGAAGCAGTGGCCGAAGACGAAGACAATATGACCTACGACGACGAATAAGCCGTCAGCGATCAGCTTGTTAGCCGTTAACTACTGAGAGATTAGCTGTCAGCAAAAATGGAACGAGCGGTTGGGAGAATAAATCCCCGCCGCTCGTTTTTGATTCGGGTTGGATAACAAAAGTTCAGGGCGCAGCAAGCGAGCGCCCCTGTCGCGATGATTCACGGATTTTATTGCTTGGGTATCTGTTGTACCAGTTGGTAGACCGGGCGCGGCTGCCACAACGCATCCAGCAGGCCGTAGGCCGTCTGGGGATCACCCTGGTCCACTGCGCCGGGGATGGTGGCAAAGTTCAGGTTCCACAGAAACATCGGTCCCATGTAGGGCAGCGATTGGCCGATCTCGAAGGCGCGGACTGTGTAATGAGCCTGGTCCCACCGGTTGATGTAGTCGAAATACAGCGCATCCGGCGGGGCAGGCGGTGGCGGACCGCTGCCGCCGTTGGTTGCCATACCGTCGAAGGTCGCCCACCCGAATTCCGTCGCCCATAACTGGGCGGCTCCGTGCCCGTACCGTTCCATCATGTCGCGGTAATCTTCGATGGTGTCCAGGTAGAAGAACTGCGGGTATTCGTCCCACCCGTTTGATTCCGCCGGGCAGCAGCGGGCGTCGGGCGCGTTGGCCCAGGCGTAAGGGTGAATGCCGACCGCGACGTTTGCGCCGTATTGGGCCAGCCCTGCGTCATAGAGGCCCTGAAGCCATACGCGGTCATTGGTGGACCACTCCGAGTCGCCGGTCGGAGCAGGGCCTGCCGTGACGACCACGATTTCCGGCGCGTAGGCGCGCGCGGCCTCATACGCCGGGCGGAAATAGCGCATGTAGTCCTCGCCCGTCATGGGATAGCCCCACCATTCGCGCTCAAGATTGGGTTCGTTCCAGATTTCGACCGCGCTCACGTAGGGGCGGCCCTGTTCATCACGGCCCATGTAGTTGAGCATTCCGGCGATAAAATTGGCGAGATGCTGCGGATCGTCGGGCGGACCGTTCTCGCGCATGATTCCCTCGGCGTCGGGCGTGCGGGACCATCCCGGCGCTTTGGCGACGCTGACCAGTACCTTGAAACCCTGGTCGTGGGCACGCTGGACGTAGAGGCGCAGCAGATAGAACATCTCGGTGTACTGCCCCGGCGCGGATTCCAGCAGCGACCAGTTGAACTGGTACTTGACCCACTGGACACCGAGCGCCTGCGCGTGATCGATCACGCGGGCGAATTCCTGGCTGTCGATCTGCGCGTGGATTTGCACACCCATCAGGTCGGCGCGCAGTCCTGGCAGCGGGGTCGGGCTGGGGCCGGACGTCGGGATCACGGTCGGTATGGGCGACGGCGGGACGCGCGTTTCGGTCGGTGCCAGGGTATGGCCGGGACCGACAATCGGGCCGAAGGTGACTCCGGCGGCGATGGTGGGCGTGGGCGTGGCAGGGGGCCGGGTGGGTGTGGGCGTGATGGTTGGCGTCGGGCTGGCGGTGATGATCGGCTGGCTGTTCTCGCTCGACGATTCACCCGTATTTTGACTTGAAAGGGCGACGGTTTCCGGTGTGGCCGTGCTGGTTGGACCGGATAAACCGGACGCCGCCCCGTCAGGCGTTGGTGTGACATATACCAGAACCGGCTGTGGATCGTCACCGCACGCGGCCAGCATAACCAATCCGGCCAGCGCGAGCGCCGCGATTACCAGCAGGCGAACAGGGTGGTAAGTGTAGAATCTCATGCCGGAAATTTTAGCATGATCCGGGCATCATGGCTATGTGCGTCACGGTAATTTTTACTCTTCGTCATCCGGCTCTGTCGTATCGAATGACTCCAGGTTCTCCGATTCATCTTCCGGCGCGGGCTGTGATCTGTGCTGCGGCGTGTTCTCCGGCGCTTCGATGCGCGGCTCCAGCCGGACCACGCGCGCCACGCTCTCGTCTTTGCGCGTCATCGAGATCACGTAGTCTCCTTTGGTATTGCGGCCCATCTGCTTGGCAAGACTGATGCGCATGTATTTGGCCTTGCCCCGGTTCGTCACCAGCACAATGTTATCGTCAAGCCGCCCGACTGTGGCCGCCGTGAGTCCAACCGCATCTTTGGGCAGATTTATTGTGATCATGCCCTGGCCGCCGCGCCCCTGGATGGAATAGTCCGTGACCGGGGTGCTTTTGGCGATGCCGCTGTCGGTGCAGACCCACACGTTAGCCCGTTCGTCCGCAAGTCCGACCCCGACCACACGATCCCGCTGGCCCATCAGCCTGATAGCGCGCATCCCGCCCGCGCCCAACCCGGTCGGGCGCACATCGGCTACCTTGAAGCGGATCGCCTGCCCCTGGAAGGTTGCCAGGATAATTTCGCTCTCGTCGTCTACGTACCCGACCCAGATCAGCCGGTCGCCCGGTTCTACATCCATGAACTTGAACGGTTTGGCCGATAGGCCCGGCATATCATCCAGTCGCAGCCGCTTGACCTCGCCCAATTCCGAGATCGCGGCGAGATAGCCTTCATCCAGGGTGGGCGGCAGACTCAGCGCGCACGTTACTTCGTCCTCCGTGACCAGCGGGCACAGCGTCGCAAAGTGTAGACCTTGTTCCGGGGCCTCGGATTGTTGCAGCAGTTTGACCGGCAGCGTGCCGGTCTGCCCGTCCGCCGTGAACAGGTACAGCGTGTGGGTGGTGTTGCTCGCCATCATCGCGCGCGGCGGGTCCTTGACCTCGGTCGTGATGCGCGGCGCGTTGTCGTCAAAGGTGCGGTTGAGCAGGCCGCTTTCCGTCAGCGTGACCCAGGTGTTCTCGTTTGGTCCCAGGAAATCGCCCGCCGAGATATCACCCATTGGCCCGCCGATGATCACCGTGCGGCGCGGATCGGCGTATTTTTCGCGGATATCGGCCAGTTCGCGCGCGATTTCCATCCGCATCATTTGCGGGCTGGCGAGCAGCGCTTCCAGCATTTTGATCAGCGCGATTTTCTCTTTGTATTCGTCTTCGAGCTTGCGCCGTTCCAATGCCGCCAGCCGCCGGAGCTGCATTTGCAGGATTGCTTCGGCCTGTTCATCGGAGAGTTTGAACCGTTTGCGCAAATTGGCGTGGGCGGTGTCCACCGTCCGCGAGCGCCGGATAATGTCGATCACCTCGTCCATGTTGTCCAGCGCGATCAGCAGCCCTTCCAGAATGTGCGCCCGCGCCCGCGCCCGCGCCAGGTCGAATTCGCTGCGCCGCTGGATGACCTCTAAGCGGTGTTCCAAGTAAACGCGCAGCGCTTGTTTCAGGCTGAGCATACGCGGTTCGCCGTTGACCAGCGCGAGGTTAATAATGCTAAAGGTACTTTGCAGCGGCGTCAGTTTGAACAGGTCGGCCAGCACGTCCACTGCTTTGACGGTGCGCGTCACGTCGATCACCATGCGTAGCCCGTTGCGGTCGCTCTCGTCGCGCAGGTCCGCGATTCCTTCGATCTTGCTCCCGCGCGCCAGTTCTGCGATACGTTCGATCAGGCTGGTTTTATTGGTCTGGTAGGGAATTTCGCTGACGATAATGCGGCTGCGCCCGCGCCCCAGGTCTTCGATGTGCGCTTTGGCCCGCACCTTGATTTTGCCGCGCCCGGTCGCATATGCGGAGCGTAACTGGTCCTCGTCCGAGCCGTTATCCTGGGTATAGACCACGCCGCCGGTTGGGAAGTCCGGTCCCTTGATGAAGTTCATCAATTCCGTGACGCCGATGTCATCCATTAAATCCCAGTTTTCCAGCATGAAGACCAGCGCGTCACACACTTCACCCAGGTTGTGCGGCGGGACGCTGGTGGACATCCCCACCGCGATGCCCGATGCGCCGTTGACCAGCAGGTTCGGGAAATTGGACGGCAGCACGGTTGGTTCGACCAGGGTGCCGTCGAAGTTTTCCACGAAATTGACCGTATCTCGCTCGATGTCTTGCAGCAGGTCCGCGCCCAATGAGGCCATGCGCGCTTCGGTGTAACGCATGGCGGCTGCCGCATCCCCGTCGATGCTGCCAAAGTTGCCCTGACCGTCCACCAACTGGTAGCGCATCGAGAAATCCTGCGCCATGCGAACCATCGCTTCATAGACGGCGACATCGCCGTGTGGATGGTATTTACCCAGGACCTCGCCCACTACGCGCGCGCTCTTTTTGTAGGGCGTACCGGGCCGGATGCCCATATCGTACATGGCGTACAGGATGCGGCGGTGAACGGGTTTTAGCCCGTCCCTGGCGTCCGGCAGCGCCCGCGCAACGATCACGCTCATGGCGTAATCGAGGTACGATTCTTGGAGTTCTTCGTTGATGTCTCGCTGCCGAACCAGCCCGATGTCCATAATTGTTCGCCTCTGTTGTGCTGAGTGAGTAGTTCTTGGTCTTTGGTTGTTGGTTTTCGGTTATTGGTGTTGGGACTGAGTGGCGTTCGACCTGGATGTATTGCCAACTCACCGTCAAATCATCGCCAACTAAAAATCAGACACTAATGACCGGTTACGTATTTTGGCCTGATTTAGCCTGAATCGTCATGTAGTGTAGAGAATTCGCTGCCGTCTGTCAATGCCATGACCCCAAAACGGCGAACATTTGTTCCGTATTTATTATACGGTGTTCTCCGTCAGTTCGCCATTCGTGTACATCGGCTGCACGGTCCAACAAAAAAAACCGGGCATGGTTGGCCCGGCCTATTGGGGTTTCTGGCCGCCGCTTATGCCTGATGGAAGATTGCGCGCCCCTTTATTTCCTTGTTGTCCAATACTGCCGACTCGAATGTCTCATCTGGCCCATAGACGCCCTGTAACTCAAATTGTTCACCGCTGCGCCGCCATACTTCGATATATTCTGCCTGGGGGTCCACCATCCAGTATTCACGGACGCCGCGCCGTTCGCACAGCCGGAATTTGGTGCTCTTGTCGGTCCGCGCCGTGCCCGGTGACAGCACTTTGACTACCAAATCCGGCGGTCCCTGCCAGTATTTGCCTTCGACCTCTACACACGGGCTGTCTGGCGCGATCCAGATCACATCTGGCTGCACCACATTGATTTCATCCAACCACACATCCAGCGGGGACAGTAAACTTTTGCCCTCTATCATAAGTTGCCTGAGTAACATATATACTTGGCCGACGATTTCTTGGTGACTAATGATGAGGGCAGGCGTCACGATGATCTCCCCCTCTAGCAGTTCGGTTTGCTGCATGGTTTCCGGCAAAGCCAGGAACTCCGCTGCCGTGATGCGTGTCACTACTCCGGTCATGATTTCAACCTCTCCACTAAATCCCGTTGCTTATAGTGTACACTGCCCAACAAACCCACAGCAATTACGGGCAATCTGCTGGCGGATTTGGCAATTTTACTTACGCCAACCCCTTTTTTACCGGATGTGACTCCGGGTATAATCTGCCCGTCGTTGGGTAAGTCAGCCTGTAACACCGGGCCAAAATATGATAATATTCTGACCCTGGTGTGTACGACTGTGCGCATCGCTACGTCATCTTGTGTGCCCCCCCTTAGCGTCGCTCAGCAGCGGCGCTATCTTATGGGCCACAGAAGGATTAAAACGTTATGGCTACTAATTCACACGCGATAGTTTCCGAGCATGAGCCTGAAGGCGTAACGCTCAGCCGCGATCTCGGATTCTTTGATATTGCTATGATCGGTGTCGGCGCGATGATCGGCGCGGGCATCTTCGTCTTGACCGGGGCCGCTGCTAAGGAAGCGGGTCCGGCGCTCATTCTGGCGTTTTTGCTCAACGGTATCGTCACGACGTTTACCGCAATGGCCTACGCCGAACTGGGGTCAGCCTTTCCCGAAGCCGGGGGCGGTTATTTGTGGGTTAAAGAGGGCCTGGGCGGGGCGAACGGGTTCCTGTCCGGTTGGATGAGCTGGTTCGCGCACGCCGTCGCCGGGAGTCTCTACGGGTTGGGTTTCGGCACCTTTGGGTACGAGATATGGCACCGGGCCGGGGTTCCCACCCTGGGCATCGGCGAGCATACCTGGGTGCTCATTTTTACCACGATCATCATTTCACTGTTTACCTACATCAATTACCGGGGCGCGTCGGAAACCGGACTCGTCGGCAATGTCGTCACTATCGCCAAAGTGCTGATTCTGGGCCTGTTCGTGATCTTCGGCTTGATCGCCATGCTCAAGGTGGATAACTGGTGGTCGGAACGCTTCACCAACGATTTCCTTCCTAACGGGTTCGATGGCGTGGTGGTGGCGATGGGCTTGACGTTTATTGCCTTTGAGGGCTACGAGATCATCGCCCAGTCCGGCGAAGAAGTGATGGACCCCAAGCGCAACATCCCGCGCGCGATTTTCGTCGCTATCATCGTCGTTGTGGTTATTTACATCTCGGTTGCGGTCGTGGCCCTGGGCGCGATTGAAGACCCGGATGGCATTCTGGCTCCGTTCCAATATTTAGGCGCGCAAGAGGAAACGGCCATCGTCGAAGCGGCGGATCAGTTCATGCCTGCCGGGTTGGTGCTGCTGCTGATCAGCGGGTTGGCATCCACCATGTCGGCGCTGAATGCGACCACCTATTCATCGTCGCGCGTGTCGTTTGCGATGGG